>JALZJA010000206.1 GCA_030860005.1 Actinomycetota bacterium | reverse complement strand
CCCTCGGAGTTGGCGCTGAACAGGGCCGGCTTCACGCCGTTGGCCTTCGCGAACGCCTTGCGGACCGGGTCGAGCAGTCCGGTGTACGTCGCCGGGTTGCTGCGCCGCGAGCCCTTGATCGCTGACTGGTCGACCGACACCACCCCGTCCCGCCCGGACACCGAGCCGTGGATCAGCGAGCTCTTGCCGGAGCCGGCGACGCCGGTGACGACGACGAGCACCCCGAGCGGGATGTCGACGTCGACGCCGCGCAGGTTGTGCGCGGTCGCGCCGCGGATCTCCAGCGTGCCGGCGGGCGTCCGCGCCTTCTCCTTGAGGGCGGCCCGGTCGTCGAGATGGCGGCCGGTGATCGTGTCGCTGGCCCGCAGCCCCTCGACGGTGCCCTCGAAGACCACCTCGCCACCTTCGCTGCCGGCCTTCGGGCCGAGGTCGACGACGTGGTCGGCGATCGCGATCGCCTCCGGCTCGTGCTCCACTACAAGCACGGTGTTCCCCTTGTCGCGCAGCTGCAGCAGCAGGTCGTTCATCCGCTGGATGTCATGGGGGTGCAGGCCTGTGGTGGGCTCGTCGAAGACGTAGGTGACGTCGGTGAGCGAGGAGCCGAGGTGGCGGATCATCTTGGTGCGCTGCGCCTCGCCGCCCGACAGCGTGCCCGACGGCCGGTCGAGCGAGAGGTAGCCGAGCCCGATCTCCACGAACGAGTCGAGGGTGTGCCCCAGTGCCGCCAGCAGCGGCGCCACCGACGGCTCGTCCAGACCGCGCACCCGCTCGGCGAGGTCTGAGATCTGCATCGCGCACGCGTCGGCGATGTTGATCCCCTTGATCCTCGAGGACCGGGCCTCCTCGCTGAGCCGGGTGCCGTCGCAGTCGGGGCAGGTCGTGAAGGTGACCGCCCGCTCCACGAACGCGCGGATGTGCGGCTGCAGCGAGTCGACGTCCTTGGAGAGCATCGACTTCTGGATCCTCGGGATCAGGCCCTCGTAGGTCAGGTTGATGCCCTCGACCTTGATCTTGGTCGGCTCCTTGTAAAGAAGGGCGTCGAGCTCCTTCTTGGTGAACTTCCTGATCGGCTTGTCCGAGTCGAAGAAGCCGCAGCCGCGAAAGATCCGGCCGTACCAGCCGTCCATGGTGTAGCCGGGGATCGTCAGCGCACCCTCGCTGAGCGAGAGGCTGTCGTCGTACAGCTGGGTCAGGTCGATGTCGTTGACCGAGCCCCGGCCCTCGCAGCGCGGGCACATCCCTCCGAGGATGCTGAAGCTTCGCCGCTCCTTCGTCGCGCGGCCGCCGCGCTCGATGGTGACCGCGCCGGCGCCACTGATCGACGCGACGTTGAAGGAGAACGCCTGGGGTGAGCCGATGTGCGGCTGACCAAGCCGGCTGAAGAGGATGCGCAGCATCGCGTTGGCATCGGTGGCGGTGCCGACCGTGGATCGGGCATCGGCGCCGATCCTCTCCTGGCCGACGATGATCGCGGTCGTCAGCCCGTCGAGCACGTCGACCTCGGGCCGCCCCATCGTCGGCATGAAGCCCTGCACGAAGGCGCTGTAGGTCTCGTTGATCAGCCGCTGCGACTCAGCGGCGATCGTGCCGAACACCAGCGAGCTCTTGCCCGAGCCGGAGACACCGGTGAACACACACAAACGGCGCTTCGGGATCTCGATGCTCACGTCCTTGAGGTTGTTCACGCGCGCGCCGTGCACGCGGATCAGATCGTGGCGGTCGGCAACCTGCAGCGCGGGCGACTGCGTCTCCGCCCTCGTGGCCGTGCTCATCGTGCCTCCATCCAGGTCATGGCTGCGATCGCCGCACGGCTCAGCGCAACTCCTGGATGCGCATCAGGTTGCCCGCGGGATCGCGGAAGGCGCAGTCGCGAAGGCCGTACGGCTGCTCGGTCGGTTCCTGCACGACCTCGGCTTCGCCGGCCTGCAGCCGCGCGAAGACGCTATCGAGGTCCGGAGTGGCCAGGTTGATGCTGGCGTAGGTGCCCTTGGCCATCATCTCGGCGATGGTGCGGCGCTCGTCCTCGGTGACGCCGGGGGCGGCACCCGGCGGGTACAGGACGATGGACGTGTCGGACTGGTCGGGGGGGCCCACGGTGATCCAGTGCATCCCGCTGTACTCGACGTCGTTGCGGACCTCAAAGCCGAGTGTGTCGCGGTAGAAGGCCAGAGAGGCCTCGGGGTCGTTGTGTGGGAGGAAGCTCTGATGAATGGTGATGTCCATGGCGGCCATGCTAGGTACGGCTGGGGGCCGGAGCTTCTCGATTCCTGATCGGTCTGGTTACCTGCTTCGCCACGCAGGGCGGCATCCCCGCCGTCGCGCGCGCCGCCTGGCGCCGATAGGCACTGGGGGACACCCCCACCAGTTCGATGAAGCGAGTACTGAAGGTGCCCAACGACGCGCAGCCGACCGCGAAACAGACCTCGGTGACGCTGAGGTCGCCCCGACGCAGCAGCGCCATCGCGCGCTCGATGCGCCGCGTCATGACGTAGCTGTACGGCGATTCGCCGTATGCGAGCCGGAACTGGCGGCTGAGGTGCCCGGCCGACATGTGCGCGCCGCGCGCGAGCGTCTCGACGTCCAGCGGCTGCGCGTACTCCCGGTCGATCCGGTCGCGGACGCGGCGCAGCCGCGCCAGGTCGCGCAGATGCTCCGCCGTGGCTGGTCTGCCGGTCACCTGCGAGATCGTGCCACGTCGCGCCGGAGATGCCAGGCGGCCCTGTGCGGGGCGTCTGTGGGTGTCGAGAGAGCCCGCCCTCGGACTCGAACCGAGAACCCCTTCATTACAAATGAAGTGCTCTGCCAATTGAGCTAGGCGGGCAGCCCCGCGGACTGTAGTGGCGTGACTACACGCCGCGGGGGGTGCTACAGGATGCGTCTAGTGGTGGCGGGCGCTTCCACCTCCGTAGCGGCTTCCGAGGCCGAATCCGCCGCTCGGCACGCCCGCAAGCAGGACGAGGATGGCGGCAATTATGCCGACGATCGTCGGCAGGCCGAGCGCCAGGCAGAGCGCGTAGACAAGGGCAGCGACTACCAGCGTGATGATGAGTCCGATGATGCTCATTTGCATACCTCCTCGGAAGGGGTGACTAGGGGTGAGTATGAGTTACCCCAGGGGGGAGAGATCAAAACCCCGAGCCTGTCGGAGGGCTCCTGCAGCCTCGCGGCTCAGGAGAGAACGGCCCTCGAGTCGAGGTGGGCGCC
>JALZJA010000139.1 GCA_030860005.1 Actinomycetota bacterium | reverse complement strand
GCCTCAACCCATGGGTAGCTCCCACTTGCAGTTCGTGCCGCCTCCAGGCGGCACGCGCAGGACACCTAGATCATCGGCCGCGCGACGGATCGTCTTCTGGGAGTGCCCGTCGACACGGGCCACACTAAAGACGTCTTGAGCCCGGGTCGGTCCCAGGGCAAGCCTCTCTTTGAGCCACAACTGCGCCGCCTCACGCTCCGTAGGTGGGCGTCCGACCGCGCCTTCGCGGGACCGCTTCGGCAACGCGACAGAGTCGTGTACGAGCTGCTCGACAGAGCCCTCCACACGGAACCACTCACCTCGGACGTAGTGCTGCTGATGCCTACGGTGAAGAGCTGCCTCTTCGGTGATGTCTCCGGGCGCGACCAGGCTCAGCGTCAAGAGCCGTGGGTTCCCGGTCTGTAGAGCGCCCCACCGCGCATACGCGTGCTCGACGCTCGAAGCCCAGCCGATCTTCGCGTAGCCGCCCTCGTCCTCGAGGCAGACATAGATCAACCCGTGACTGAAATCCTCATCGAGGGTCGTTGGCCCCCGCAATGGTACGTGCCGGCTTAGGTCTGTGCGAGCCTTCACTGTCCCGTGTCCCGCGACGTCGCTGTCGCTGTCGCTGTCGCTTCCCATGCTAGGCAGCTTTCATCGTTGCGCTATTCGCGCAACGCGGCAAGCGTGGGACCCGGCTACCGCTATGCGCGAGGAGCATCCGGCGCGGCCAAGCCTCTCTTGGCCCGGCTCTTGCATAGGCAGAGCGTGGGCGCGCTGACCGGCCGTGCCGCGTTTCCCTCTCATGGCCTCCGCTCTCGCAATCGCCTGCTTGGAGCGGCGCGGCGGGGGATCCCGCGCTTCTCCATTCCATGCAAGGCGGGAGCGTAGGCAGCGCCGACGCCTCGGCCGTGGTCGCTCTGTTGCCCGGTGCGGCGACGTCGCGGTTGTCGCCGTGGATGACGATGGGCAGCTCGTCGGGGCCGCTCGGTGGCACATCCACGATCCGCCGCTGCTCGTCAACGCAGACGACGAGCCGCTGCCCGAGCTCGCGATGGCGGTCATCGAAGGTCGCCGCCGCGAAGGCATCGGCGCAGCGCTGGTCGAAGCCCTGGCCCGGCACGCTGCTCAACGCTATGAACGCGTTGACGCTGAACGTCCACCTACGCAACTCCGCCGTCGGCCTGTACATGCAAACGGCTTCAGGGTCGCCGGAGCCGGCCGCGGTCGGTTCGGAGTCTCGATGAGCCGCTCCCTGCAGGTTCAGCGCAACTCGGCTACTCAGATGCCGGCGACCAGCCGAGCTGCTCGCGGACGCGCCTGGGAAGAGCGCTGACGACGAGATCGTGGGAGTCCTCGATCATGTCGTGCACGAGGCGGTCGGGAATGCTGCCATCGAGGGTGATCGTGTTCCAATGGTCGCTTGTTGAGGTGGTAACCCGGGCGGACCGCCGGATAGCTGCTGCGTAAGCAGCCTCCGCGAACTCGGCACGAGTGCGCGTGCCGCTCCTCGCGCGAACGCAAGCGGGCGGTTTGGATCGGCGATGACGTCGAGGCGATACTGCCGGTCATCTTGGTGAGCCTCCTCACGCCCACCGTGGCAGTGCTTGACGCAGCGATCGACGGCGACCGCCGTGTGCTGGAGCACACGCTCGGCTGTGAGATCGCCGACGGCTGGGATGTCTTTTCTGGCGCGTTACCGCGCATTCGTGATGCGCTGGCGGACGATTCGGGCGCCGCGCGCTGGGGAGCGCGGTTGTTCATCCTCGACGACCCGCGCACCCTCATCGGGTGGGGCGGCTTCAAGGGCGCGCCGCGCCACGGCGTCGTCGAGATCGGATACGCAATCGCCCCGCACTGGGAGCGCCGCGGGCTGGCCACAGCGAGCGTGTGTGAGCTGTTGCGCGAAGCGTTCGCCGCTGAGGAGGTACAGACGGTGCTCGCCCACACGCTCGCCGAGCCGGGGCCATCCGTGCATGTGCTCGAGAAGACTGGATTCGTGCACGACGGCGAGGTCGGCGACCGTGAGGTCGGTACGGCCTGGCGCTTTCGCCTCGACCGAGTAGCACGATCAGCCCGCACAGCACTCACTGATCCTCGGCCGACCCGGACCGATCAGCGGCGTACCCGATAACACGCAGCGCGCTTCTGCTGCTCGTAGCGACCGCGCTTGCGCTTTCGTGGGCGGGGTGGCGCGTCTCAGCGCGTGCCTGGCCCAGCCGCCGGCTGCACCGCAAGCGCCACCCCGGGCGTGACACCCTCGACGCGCAGGGCGGTGAAGCGCGCAGTCCGGCCGCTGCCCCGGCAGCCCAGCGCGACGCGGG
>JALZJA010000115.1 GCA_030860005.1 Actinomycetota bacterium | reverse complement strand
ACGCGGTCCGCGCCGGCTCGCTCGAGGCTGCGCGCCACGAGACGAGCGGAGATCGGCTCGCGCGGAGCGGACTTCTTGTCCTGACGGCTGTAGCCGAACCACGGCATGACGGCGATGACGCGGTGTGCGCTCGCGCCGACCGCGGCGTCGATCATGAGCAGCAGCTCCATGAACGCGTCGTTGGGGGTCATCCCTGCCGCCGGGTTGGCGCACGTCGGCTGGACGATGAAGACGTCGGCACCGCGAATCGACTCGTCGTAGCGGCAGTAGACCTCGCCGTTGGAGAAGGTCTTCAGCGTGATGGGTCCGGGCGCGATGCCGAGCTTGTCGGCGATCTTCGCGGCGAGCTCCGGGTTCGCGCGGCCGGCGAACAGCATGAGGTTCTTGTCGTAGCCGAGCTCCAGGCGTGTCGAGGGCAGCGGCTGCGTCTGGACGGCGCTCATCGCTTGAGAGATTCTAGTCCGCTTGGCGGCGCTTGCGCTCGGCGTAGCCCTCGTGATTGCTCTGCTTTTCGCGCGCGATCCCGAGCGCCCCCGGCGGGACGTCCTTCGTGATCGCGGAGTTTGCGCCCGTGTAGGCGTCGTCGTTGAGCGTCACTGGAGCCACGAGCGTCGTGTCGACTCCGGTTCGCACGCGGTTGCCGATCGTCGTGCGGTGCTTGCTGGCGCCGTCGTAGTTCGCCGTGATCGTGGCTGCGCCGAGGTTGACGTCCTCGCCGATGTCCGCGTCGCCGATGTAGGACAGGTGCGGCACCTTGCTGCCCTGGCCGACATCGGAGTTCTTGATCTCGACGAACGTGCCGGCCTTCGAGCGCTCGCGCATGAGCGCGCCCGGGCGCAGGTAGGCAAACGGCCCGATCGTCGCGCCCTCGCGGACCTCGCAGCTGCACAGGTAGGAGTGCAGGATGGTCACGCCGTCGCCGAGCTTGGCGTCGATGAGCGTCGTGAGCGGGCCGATGCGACAGCCTTCGCCGGCCGCGGTGGAGCCTCGCAGGAACGAGCTCGGCTCGACGACCGTGTCCTCGCCGAGCGTGACCCCAATCTCGATGATCGTCGATGCGGGATCGATGACCATCACGCCCGCCCGCCCGTGATCGGCGTGGATGCGCGCCTGCGCGATCGCCCGCGCCTGCGCGAGCTGGACGCGGTCGTTGACGCCGAGCGCGATGTCGGGGTCGCCGATGTCGTGGGCGGCGACCGTATGCCCGGCGGCCCGCAGCGCGGGCAGGACGTCGGGCAGGTAGAGCTCGCCTTGGGCGTTGTCGGGCGTCAGGGCCTCGAGCGCCTCGAGCAGGGCCGCGCCGTCGAAGGCGAAGATCGACGTGTTGACCTCGTCGATGGCGAGCTGCTCGGGGGTGGCGTCGCCGTCGACCTTCGTCTCGACCACGCGCTCCACGTTGCCGTCGGCGTCGCGGACGACGCGGCCGTAGCCGGCGGGATCGCCGAACACGGCGGTGGCCATCGTGGCGGCAGCGGCGTTGGTGGCGTGCGCGTCCACGAGCCCCGCGATCGCGTCGGCCGTCACGAGCGGGCCGTCGCCTGGGAGCACGACGACGGTCGCGCCGGAATCGATCTCGCTCGCTGCCGCTCGAACCGCTCCGCCGGTGCCATCGGGCTCGGGCTGCAGGACGGTCACGACCCCCTCGGGCAGATGCCCGGCGAGCGTGTTGTCCAGCGAGTCGACGACGACGATCTTGTCGGCGCCAGCGGCGAGTGCAGCCGCGATCGGCCAGTCCACGAGCGGCCGCCCGCACAGGTCGTGGAGCATCTTCGGGATGCGCGAGCGCATGCGCGTGCCCTGCCCGGCAGCGAGGACTACGGCGGTGAGGCCTGGCATGGAGGTAACGATAGGCGCAGCTAGGACTGTGCGAGCGGACGAGGCAAACGGCGGTGCGTTCGACCCAGCCTCAGGTCATAGATGCACCAGATGCTCGTCTCGTACCGTTCTGCGACCTCTCGGACCGTGGATCCGCAGGCAAGCAGACGCAGCGCGTCGGTGGCGACTCGGTCGTCGAGGATCGCTGGGGCTTCGGGGCATGGCTCGCAACAGCCCGGTCGATCTGCGGCCGTCGACCATCAGCGGATGGATGGCGACCATCCAAGCCACCGCCTTGGCGCCAGTGATCCGCACGTGCCACGTGGGCCGCCAATGCGATTTTCGAGGTGGGACGCAGATTGGCTTGCGCGCGAACCTCGTGGCGATGCGTCGGACGACCTCCTCGTCGTTCATCTGCAGGGCCAACACCGGGTAGCGCGGAGCGCTTGGCGGCCCCGGGAGAAAGGTGCCTTCCCCCTCCAAGAGACCGGCAATCCAGTGCAGATCCTGCGGCGAGATTCGGTCCG
>JALZJA010000113.1 GCA_030860005.1 Actinomycetota bacterium | reverse complement strand
GTCGAACCCGCCCCGGCGCTCGCGCTGCGCGCGCCGCCGCGCGCGCTCCCGGCGCTCGCGCTGCTTGCGTCGCGTCTCGCTCTGGCGCGGCTGCTCCTGAGGCGGGCGAACCTCGACGGGCGGCACCGCACGCGGATCGGAGGAGTCGAAGGCGCTCGATGCCGCGAGCAGCGTCGCCGCGCCCGCGAGAAACGCGACGACCGCGATGAGGATCGTCCGGACGCTCACTTGCGTGCAAGCTCGCAGGTGAGGCTCAGATGAACATGAAATCCAGGTGAGAGAACTCTCACGTCCATTTCATGGCCGCCACACCGGGCCCCGCGAGGCTGCGGACACGATCAAACGACCACGCAGGAGGTTCGCAGCATGTCCTTCTCAGCCACGTACCCCGCCGCCCATCTCAGCAGGAACTCCTCGAACAGCGACTCGGACTCGGGTCGCCGCCGCCGGCGTCGCCGCCGCGCTCGCTCGAGCAACAGCTGACCGAGGTCGCCATTGCCTCATCAGGACAGCGGCCCCTGGAGGGCGGGGCCGTCCTTCCGTGACCACCACGCTGCGCAACCGCATCCGCGCCCTGCTCGTCCCCGAGGCCGACGAGCAGGGCTTCGTCGCGTCCGCGCCCGCGGTGGCGGTGCGCGAGATCTTCCGCCGCTTCTGGCCCGACGCGCGGCCGTACCGCACGCAGATCGCGATCGGGCTGGCGTTCCTCGTCCTCGTCCCCGCGATCGAGGCCGCCGAGATCTGGATGTTCAAGCTCGTCGTCGACGACGTGCTCGTCCCGCGGAACCTCGCGCCGCTGCTGTACATCGCGATCGCCTACGTCTGCCTCACGCTGCTCGGCGGGCTCGTCTCCTTCGGCGACGACTACCTCGCCGCCTGGGTCGGCGAGCGCTTCCTGCTGCACCTCCGCACGCGGGTGTTCGCCCACGTTCAGGGCCTCTCGCTGCACGCCCTCGACCGGCGTCGCCTCGGAGATCTGCTCTCGCGCCTGACAAGCGACATCCAGGCGATCGAGTCGTTCATCCTCGCGGGCATCGGCGACGGCCTGTCGGCGCTCGTTCGGATCGCGATCTTCGGCGGCGCGCTGTTCTACCTCGACTGGCGCCTGGCAGCCGTCTCGCTCGTCATCGCGCCGCTGTTCTACGTCGCCGCGCGCTACTTCTCGCGCCTCGTCAAGCACGCCGCGCGCGAGAAGCGCCGTCGCAGCGGCTCGCTCAGCGCCGTCGCCGAGGAGAGCCTCGCCAACGCCGCGCTCGTGCAGAGCCTCAACCGCCAGGACGACGAGGTCGCGCGCTTTCGCCATCAGGGCGAGCGGATCGTCGAGACCGAGCTCGCCTCAACGCGGATCAAGTCGCTGTTCTCGCCGCTCGTCGACCTCATCGAGCTGCTCGGCGCGCTGATCGTCATCGGCCTGGGCACCTGGGCGCTGACGCGCGGCGACCTCACGCTCGGCGGCCTGCTCGTGTTCCTCGCCTACCTCACCCAGCTCTACGGGCCGATCCGTGACCTCAGCCGCCTGTCGAACACGATCTTCGCGGCGGCTGCCGGGGCCGAGCGCGTCATCGAGCTGCTCGAGGAGCGCCCGACCGTCGTGGACCGACCCGGCGCCGAGTCGCTCTCGGCCGTGCGCGGCCGCATCGAGCTGCGCGACGTGACCTTCCGCTATCCGGGCGCGGCCCGTGCGGCGCTGGCGGCCGTGAGCCTGCGGATCGATCCCGGCGAGACCGTCGCTATCGTCGGCCCCAGCGGCGCGGGCAAGTCGACGCTCGCGCGCCTGCTGCTGCGCTTCGACGACCCCGACGCGGGCAGCGTCGCGATCGACGGCCGCGACCTGCGCGACGTGACGCTGCACTCGCTGCGCGAGCACGTCTCCTGCTCGCGCAGGAGACGCTGCTGCCCGATGTGAGCGTCGGCGAGGCGATCGCCTACGGGCGCCCCGGCGCGAGCGCCGCGGAGATCGAGGGCGCGGCCCGCGCCGCCGGCGCGCACGAGTTCATTGGCGGTCTCCGCGATGGCTACGAGACGCCGGTCGGCCAGCGCGGCCGGCGGCTCTCCGGGGGCCAGCGCCAGCGCATCAGCATCGCCCGCGCGCTGCTGCGCGCGACGCCCGTGCTCGTGCTCGACGAGCCGACCACCGGCCTCGACAGCGAGGCGAAAGCGGCGTTGCTCGAGCCGCTCTCGCGGCTCGCGTGCGGCCGCACGACGATCGTCATCTCGCATGACCTCGAGGTCGTCGCGTGGGCCGACCGCATCGTGACGCTCGCGGACGGGCGCGTGGTCGCCGACACGCCCAGCGGGTTGGCGGCGCACGCATGAGGCCGTTCGGACCCGGCCGCGAGCTCGCGCCCGGCTACGAGGTCGTCGCCCATATCGCGCGCTCGGGCGTGCTCGACGTCTACGACGTGTGGTCGCACGCGCGCGCGTGCCGCTGCATCGTCAAGCTCCTGCGCCCCGACCGCCGCGGCGACGAGCGTGCCGCCCGCGCGCTGCAGCGCGAAGGCTGGCTGTTGCAGCGCCTGAGCCATCCGCACCTCGTGCGCGGCTACGAGACGCTCTGCGATCCGCTGACCGCCGTCGTCATGGAGACGCTGCGCGGCGAGACCGTCGCGTACCTCGTCGAGCGCCGCGCACGGCGCCTCAGCGCGGTTGAGCTTGGCCACCTCGGCGTGCACCTGTGCTCGGCGATCTCGTACCTGCACGACCAGGGCGTCCTGCACCTCGACCTCAAGCCGTCGAACGTCATCGCCGAAGGTGGCCGCGCGAAGATCATCGACCTGTCGCTCGCGCGCGCGCCGGGAGACATGAAGCCGGGTATCGGAACCTGGTGCTGCATGGCTCCCGAGCAGGCCCGCGGCGGCGTGGTCGGGCCCGCCGCCGACGTTTGGGGCCTCGCGGGTGTGCTCTACGAAGGCGCGACCGGCGCCGCGCCGTTCGGCGAGGAGGACGACGAGGACATCGAGTTCCCGTCGCTGGCGCGGGCCGCGCTGCTACTCGGGGTCGGTGATGACCGCCAGCGTGTCGCCGGTGGTGACCGAGTCGCCCTCTGAGATCGGCAGCTCGGCGATGACGCCCGCCTTGTGGGCGGTGATCTCGTTCTCCATCTTCATCGCCTCGATGATCGCGACGATGTCGCCCTCCTCGACGCTCTGGCCCTCCTCGACGGGGACCTTCCAGACGTTGCCCTGTAGCGGCGAGACGAGCGTGTCCTCTCCACCGCCGGCGCCACGCTGTGTGCGCTCGGAGCGCGCCGGCTTGCGCGCGGCCGGGGCGGCCCCGTTGGCGGGCGACGCCGGGGGACCGATGACCCGCACGTCGAACCTGCGCCCCGAGACCTCGACGGTGTAGGTCTGCTCGACGGTCTCCTCCGCCTCCTCCCCGGCCTCGGCCTCCTCAGGTGTCGCGGCGGGTTCAGCCGCCACCGCCTCGAGCCACTCGGGGTCCTCGAGCAGGTCGCGGCAGGTCTCCCCGCGCGTCCACTGCTCGGTCCCCAGCAGCGCGCGGTGAAATCCGATCAGCGTCGTGAGGCCCTCGATCTCGTACTCGGCGAGCGCGCGCAGCATGCGCCGCGTCGCCTGCTCGCGGTCCCGATCCCAGACGATGAGCTTGGCGAGCATCGGGTCGTACATCGGCGCGATCTCGCTGCCCGCGCGCACGCCCGAGTCGACGCGCACGCCCGGCCCCGACGGCTCGACGTAGGCCCCGATCCGCCCCGGTAGAGGAGCGAAGGCCTGCGACGCGTCCTCCGCGTTGATGCGGCATTCGATCGCGTGGCCGCGCAGCACGACGTCGTCCTGGCTCACCGACAGCGGCTCGCCGGCGGCCGCGCGGATGCCCTCCTTGACGATGTCCACGCCCGTCGTCATCTCGGTCACGCAGTGCTCGACCTGCACGCGCGTGTTCATCTCCAAGAAGAAGTACTCGCCGGTATCGGAGGCCAGCAGGCCTTCCACGGTGCCCGCGCCGCGGTAGTCGACGGCCTCGGCGGCATCCACGGCGATCTTGCCGATCCGCTCGCGCAGCGCGTCATCGACGATCCACTCGGGCGCGGGCGACTCCTCGATGAGCTTCTGGTGGCGGCGCTGGATCGAGCAGTCGCGCTCGCCGAGATGAATCGTGGTGCCGTGATCGTCGGCGAGGATCTGGACCTCCACGTGGCGGGGGTCGGACAGGTAGCGCTCGAGGTAGACGGTCGCGTCGGAGAAGAACTTCTCGCCCTCGCCCGCGGCGCCTTCGAACGCCCCCTCGAGCTCGGACGCATCGGCCGCAACCCGGAAGCCCTTACCGCCTCCACCACCCACGGCCTTGACCGCCACCGGGTAGCCGATGTCGGCATCGACGATCTTCCGCGCTGCGTCGACATCGTCAACCGGGTCCGTCGTCCCGGGCACGATCGGCACGCCAGCCTCCTTCATGAGCTCGCGCGCCCGCGTCTTTGACCCCATCGCTTCGATCGCACTCGGCGAAGGCCCGATGAAGACGACGCCGGCCTCCTCGCACGCCCGCGCGAACGCTGCGTTCTCGGCGAGGAAGCCGTAGCCGGGATGGACGGCCTCGGCGCCGGACTTGCCCACCGCCTCGAGGATCCGCTCCACGTTGAGGTAGCTCTCACCCGGCGCCGGGCCGCCGATGAGGTACGCCTCGCCGGCGCGCTGCACGTGCGGCTCGTCGCGGTCCAGCTCGGAGTAGACGGCGACGGATGTGATCTCGAGCTCGTCGAGCGCGCGAATGATGCGAACGGCGATCTCACCGCGGTTGGCGATCAGGACTTTGGTGAACATCCTCAACCCCGAGGCTACCCGACCGCGAGCTGGCAGATCGTGCGGTGCATCCCGCGTCCCGTCTGCGCGATCGGCCGATGTGGAATCCCTGCGGCTAGCCCCAGGGGTGCGGTGGTCCGCCAAGCTCGTGACCGGTGGCCTCGAGCAGCGCCGCGCGCGCCCACGGACGGTGGGACGGCGGCTCCGGATTACGCGTGGGCGCCGTGTCGCGCATGAAGCGCTCGAGCGCCGCCACGACCGCCGCGGCCTCCTCTGGCGAGGCTGCCGGCGCGACGATCTCCAGGTGGGGGCGACGGTTCACGACGGTCACGGTAGCGCGGCTGGCGTGGAC
>JALZJA010000105.1 GCA_030860005.1 Actinomycetota bacterium | reverse complement strand
CGCCGGATCCGGCGCGCACGCTCGTGGCGATGTCCGGTGGCGTCGACAGCGCGGTCGCGGCGCTGCTGGCGGAGGGCGACGTGACGGCGATCACGCTGGAGCTCTGGGCCGACGTCGACAACGACGGCGAGCGCTCGTGCTGCTCGGCGGCGGCGGTGCGGGGCGCGCGCCGGCTCGCGCACAGCCTCGGCCTGGCGCACTTCACGCTCGACCTGCGCGACGAGTTTCGCGACGGCGTCGTCGATCCGTGGCTCGCCGGGCACGCCGAGGGGCTCACCCCGAACCCGTGCGTGCGCTGCAACGGCCACCTCCGCCTCGACGCGATGCTCGCCTTCGCCGACCGGATCGGCGCGCCGACACTGACGACCGGTCACTACGCGCGCGCGACGCGCGACGGCGTCCTGCGCCTCGCCGCCGACGCCGACAAGGACCAGACGTACATGCTCGCCGCGCTGTCGCGGGCGTCGCTGCAGCGCCTGCGCTTCCCGCTCGGCGAGCATTGCAAGCCGCAGGTGCGCGCGATCGCCGCCGAGGCCGGCCTCGATGTCGCCGGCAGGCCCGACTCGCAGGATCTGTGCTTCCTCGCCGGCACCGGCCGCGCGGCGTTCCTGGCCCGTCACGGCGGCCTGCGCGAGCGCCCCGGGGACATCGTCGACCGCGCCGGTCGAGTCCTGGGCCGCCACGACGGTCATCACGGCTTCACGGTCGGCCAGCGCAAGGGCCTTGGCATCCAGGCGGCCGAGCCGCTCTACGTGCTCGCGACGGACGCTCGCACGAACACCGTGACCGTCGGCTCGCGGGCCGAGCTTCAGACCCGCACCGTGCGCGTCCGCGGGCTGCGCCTGCGCGCCAAGCCCGATGCGGTACGGCTGCGCTACCGCTCGCCCGCCCTGCGCTGCCAGCTCGACGGCGACGAGATCCATCTCGACGAGCCCTTCGACGGCGCGGCGCCCGGGCAGACCGCCGTCTTCCTCGCCGGGGACGCGATCGTCGGATGCGCGACAATCGCCGGGTGACGACGGAAGAGATCCGCGAAGCCTTTCTGAGGTACTTCGAGGCGCACGACCACAAGCGGCTGCCCTCCGGCTCGCTCGTGCCCTCGGCGTACGACCCGTCCGTGCTGCTGACAACGGCCGGCATGCATCCGCTCGTGCCGTACTTCAAGGGCGAGGAGAAGCCGCCGCACCCGCGCCTGACGACGTGTCAGAAGTGCTTTCGCACGACCGACATCGAGAACGTCGGCAACACCGCCCGGCACCTCACGTTCTTCGAGATGCTGGGCAACTTCTCGGTCGGCGACTACTTCAAGCCGCAGGCCGTCGAGTGGGCGTGGGAGCTGTCGCTCGAGGGCTTTGGATTCAAGCCCGAGGACATCTGGATCTCGGTCTTCGAGGGCGACGGGGAGCTCGGGCTCGGTCCCGACGAGGAGGCGATCGACGCGTGGCTGTCGGTCGGCGTGCCGCGCGAGCGCATCGTGATGCTGCCGCGCTCGGAGAACTTCTGGCAGGCCGGAACGAGCGGTCCGTGCGGCCCCTGCAGCGAGCTGTACCTCGACCGCGGTCTGGCGTTCGGCACCGAGGACGACCTGCCGGGCGGCGACAACGAGCGCTTCCTGGAGTACTGGAACCTCGTCTTCACGCAGTACGACCTGGGCAGCGACGCCGAGGGCCGGCCGACGCTCACGCCGCTGCCGGCCAGCAACATCGACACGGGCCTCGGCCTCGAGCGGATGGCGGTCGTCCAGCAGGGCGTCGAGACGGTGTTCGAGACCGACACGTTCGCGCCGCTGATGGCGCTCGGCCGCGAGCTCTCGACCAAGCACCCCGACGAGCGCGCGCTGCGGATCCTCGCCGACCACTCGCGCGCGATGACGTTCCTCATCGCCGACGGCGTCGTTCCCTCCAACGAGGATCGCGGCTACATCCTGCGGCGGATCATGCGCCGCGCGATCCAGCACGGTCGGACGCTCGGAGTGGAGCCAGGCTTCCTTCCCGCCTTCGCCGATCGGGTGACGGAGCTGATGGGCTCCGAGTACCCGGAGCTCCATCGCGAGCGCGATGCCATCCGGACGTGGGCCGAAAGCGAGGAGGCCGGCTTCGGCCATACCCTCGACCAGGGGCTGGGGCTCCTCGAGGACGTGATCGCCCGTGCCCGCGAGCGCGGCGACGAGGGGATCGCGGCCCAGGACGCCTTCCTGCTCCACGACACCTTCGGCTTCCCGTTCGACCTGACCCTCGAGCTCGTCGCCGAGCACGGGCTCGGCGTCGACGAGCACGGCTTCGAGGCGCTGATGGACGCTCAGCGCGAACGCGCCCGCCAGGGCATCGCGCGCAATATCGACGACGGGCGCGTGCGCGAGCGCGTCCGCGTCTTTGCGGACGGCGCCGGCTTTGAGACCGACTTCGTGGGCTACGAGCGAACGGAGCAGGCGACGACGGTCGGCGCGGTGATGGTCGAGGACGGGCGCGTGGTGGCAAAGCTCGCCGAGTCCCCGTTCTACGCCGCGGGCGGCGGCCAAGTCTCAGACGCCGGCGAGGTGCTGTGCGCGGGCGGCGACTGCCGCGCGCGCGTAGAGGAGGTCTTTCGCCTGGGCGACGATCAGGCGGTGGCGCTCGCGGTGCAGGAGGGCTCGTTGGAGCCGGGCGAGAGGGTGGTCGCTCGTGTCGACCGCGCCGCGCGCCACGCGACCGAGTGCAACCACACCGCGACCCATCTGCTCCACGCCGCGCTGCGCGAGCGGCTGGGGGGGCACGTCCGCCAGGCCGGCTCCTACGTCGGGCCCGACAAGCTGCGCTTCGACTTCACCCACGGGAGCGCGCTGACGCCGGAGGAGCGCCGCGACGTCGAGGATCGCGTCAACGAGTGGATCCTCTCCAACCAGCGCGTGCGCGCGCTCGAGACCACGCTCGCGGAGGCGCGGTCGCTTGGGGCGATGGCCCTCTTCGGGGAGAAGTACGGCGACGTCGTCAGGATGGTCGAGGTGGGCGACGGGGACTTCTCGCGCGAGCTGTGCGGCGGGACCCACGTGCGCTCGACCGCGGAGATCGGGCTCTTCCGCCTTCTCTCGGAAGGATCGAGCGCCGCCAACGTGCGGCGGATCGAGGCGATCACCGGTCCTGAGGCGATCGTGCTGGTCCGCCGTCACGACGGTCTTCTGGGCGAGGTGGCGGCGCGCCTGCGCACCCGTCCGGAGCACGTGCTCGAGGCGGTGGGAGGGCTCGAGGGTAGGCTCCGCGAGGCGCAGAGCGCGGCCCGCGGGAGCAACGGGGGCCCGGGCGCGGTCGACCTCGAGGAGCTGCTGGCCCGGGCGGTCGACGTCGACGGGGCGATGGTCCTGGCCGAGGCGGTTGAGGCGGTCGACGAGAAGGCGCTGCTTGCGCTGGTCGACAAGCTCAAGGGGCGGCTGGGAGACGCTGCGGTCGTGCTCGGGTCGCGGGTCGGCGGGCGGGCGCTGCTGGTCGCCGAGGTCACCCCCTCGCTCGTCGCGCGTGGCGTCAAGGCGGGTCAGGTGATCAAGGAGGCCGCCCGGGTGGTCGGAGGCGGAGGCGGCGGTCGCGACACGATGGCCCGGGCCGGGGGGCGCGATCCCAGCCGGCTCGAGGACGCGATGGCGGCCGCGCGAACGGCGATCGAGCGGGCGCTGCGCTGACGTGCGGGTGCTTGCGCTCGATCACGGCCATGCACGCTGCGGCGCTGCCGTCAGCGATCCGACCGGCACGTTGGCGACGCCGCTCGAGGCGATCGAGCGGCCGGGAACGCGGCGCGGGATGCAGAGGATCGCTACTCTCGTGCGCGAACAGGAGGCCGAGCGCGTCCTCGTAGGACTTCCGCTGTCGCTGTCAGGCGGCGACTCGGCCCAGACCCGAGA
>JALZJA010000562.1 GCA_030860005.1 Actinomycetota bacterium | reverse complement strand
CCCATCTCGTGGTCGGTGCGGTGGTCCTTGACCATCGTGTACGGGTGCAGGACGTAGGAGCGGATCTGGGAGCCGAAGTTGACGTCCTGCGCGTCGCCCTTCTCCTTCGCCAGCTCCTCCTGGCGCTTGCGCTCCTCGAGCTCGACGAGCTTTGAGCGCAGCATCTTCATCGCGGTCTCGCGGTTCTGCGTCTGCGAGCGCTCGTTCTGGCACTGGACGACGATCCCGCTCGGGCGGTGGGTGATGCGCACCGCGGAGTCGGTCTTGTTGACGTGCTGCCCACCGGCCCCCGAGGCGCGGTAGGTGTCGACCTGGAGATCGTCGGCGTCGATCTCGAGCTCGCCCGCGTCCTCGATGACGGGCGCGACCTCGACGCCGGCGAACGACGTCTGGCGGCGGTTGGCCGAGTCGAACGGCGACAGGCGCACGAGCCGGTGGACGCCCTTCTCGGCGCCATAGAGGCCGTAGGCGTTCTCGCCGCTGGCGCGGAAGGTCGCCGACTTGATCCCGGCCTCCTCCCCCGGGCTGGCCTCCAGCAGCTCGACGCCGAAGCCGCGCGTCTCGGCCCAGCGCATCTGCATCCGCAGGACCATCTCGGCCCAGTCCTGCGCGTCGGTGCCGCCGGCTCCCGCGTTGACCGTCACGAGCGCGTCGCCGCCGTCATAGCGGCCGGCGAACAAGCGCTGCTCCTCGAGCGCCGCCAGGCGCTGCTCGATCGAATGAAGCTGCTCGTCGAGCTCCGTCGCGATCTCCTCGTCCTCCTGCGCCATCTCGGCCAGGCTGTCGAGGTCGTCGACGTCGGCCTCGAGCGCGCGGAACTGCTCGAGCTTGCGCGCCGCGCGCGAGTGCTCGGCGCTCACCTTCGCGGCGCTGTCCTGGTCGTCCCAGAACCCGGGAGCGGACATCTGCTCCTCGAGCGCCGCCACGCGCTCGCTCAGCGCCGCCGGGTCAAAGATAGTCCGCGAGCAGGGACATCTGCGCGCGGATCGCCGCGAGGCGCTGCGGGGTGCTCTCGGGCGTTGACGTTGCGGTCATGCCAAGCAGGATAGGGGCCGGTCAGCACAATGCGATCGCACGGACGGCGCGCGGCACAATGTCGCGATGGATCCGCACGCCGTGCTGGGCCTTGACAGCCGCGCCTCGCCCGACGAGGCGGCGCGGGCCTATCGCAAGCTCGCCAAGCGCCATCACCCCGATCGCGCCGGCACCGAGGGCGAGCGGCGGATGGCGGAGCTCAACGTCGCCTACGAGATGCTGCGCTCGTCGCTGCGGCCGAGCGCGCTGGCCACTAGGCCGTCGGCATCGGCGCAGCGCGCGGTCGCCGGCGGATGGCTGCCCGATGCGATGCGCCGCGCGCTCGGCCGCGAGCTGCTGTCCGTGCTCGAGCCCGACGAGGACGTCGGGCTCGTGACGCCGGCATCGACGTGGGCGAGCCCGAGCACGCTGCTGGCGGTGACCGACCGGCGCCTGCTGTGGCTGCTCGACGACGCCGTCGGTCACCGCGTGCGCTTTCTGCTGTTCCGCGACGCCGACGGCGCGGAGCACCGGCCGATGCGGCTGCGCCGCTCGCGCGCGCAGCTACGCGTGCGCTCGCGCTACGGCAAGCCGTGGACGTTCACCGACCTGCGCCCGGCGACGGCCGCCGCGATCGCCGGCCACGTGCGCGATGGTCTGCCGCAGCGGCGCTGACCTACTCTGGATCACATGCGCTGGATCGTCGACGGGATGAACGTCATCGGGACGCGGCCCGACGGGTGGTGGCGCGACCGCCACGGCGCGATGGTGCGGCTCGTCGGCATGCTCGAGCGATGGGTCGCCGAGAACGGCGACGACGTGACGGTCATCTTCGAGCAGCCTCCGCGACCGCCGATCAGCTCGTCGGTCGTCGAGGTCGCGCACGCTCCGCGGCCCAAGGCGAACTCCGCCGATTTCGAGATCGTCCGGCGCATCGCCGTCGAGGCCGATCCGGCCGCTGTGCGGGTCGTGACGTCGGACCACTGGCTCGCAGATCAGGCGCGCGCGGCGGGGGCCAGCGTCCTCGGGTCCGACGCGTTTCGGTCGGAGCTCGAGAGCCGGAGCTAGAACCGCGCGGCGGCGAGCGCTACTGGCCGTGGCAGCGCTTGAACTTCTTTCCCGAGCCGCACCAGCAGGGGTCGTTGCGGCCGATCTGCTGATCCTCGCTGAGGACGCGCTGCTGCACCGGCTCGGGAGCGACGTACTCCTCGTCCTCGACCGCAGCTCCGCCGCTCGCGCGGGCCTCGGCCAGCGCGCTGGGCGTGTCGGCGCCGCCGCCTGAGTACGAGACGCGGCCGGGGGCCGTCGACGTGCCGCTGGGCTCGTAGCGCTGCTCGGGGGGCTCGGCGCCCTCCACCTCGACCTCGACGTTGAAGATCATCCGGGCGAAGTCCGACCAGATCGTGTTCATGAGGTCCTCGAAGAGCTCGAAGGCCTCGTTCTTGTACGCCACGATCGGCTCGATCTGGGCGAAGCCGCGCAGGTGGATGCCCTCGCGCAGGTAGTCCATGTCGTAGAGGTGCTCGCGCCAGCGCTCGTCGATGATCTGCAGCAGCAGGTAGCGCTCGAGCGCGCGCATGAGCTCGGTGCCGAGCTCCTCCTCGCGCTCGTCGTAGAGCTTGTGGGCGTCCTCGACGAGCAGCCGCTTGAGCTCCACGCGGTCGGTCGCCTGGGCGTCGAGCTCCGACGGGTCGAAGTCCACCTCGAAGATCTGGTCGAGCTGCGTCCACAGCTCGTCGAGGTCCCAGTCCTCGAAGTAGTCCGTGGCCGTGTACTCGTCGACCAGCCGGTCGATGACCTTGCCGATCTCCTCGCGGGCGACCGGGCCCATGTCGCGACCCTCGAGGACGTCGTCGCGGTAGCGGTACACGAC
>JALZJA010000028.1 GCA_030860005.1 Actinomycetota bacterium | reverse complement strand
AGGGAGTCGACGTAGTCGATCACGGAGCCGTGCACGTACGGCAGGCTCGGCTTGTCGACGTAGACCTTCAAGCCCTGGGACTCGAACTCCTCGTCGCCGTCCTTCTTGGAGTCGAAGGCGAGGTTGTACTGAAAGCCCGAGCAGCCGCCGCCCTTGACGCCGACGCGCAAGCCGGCCGCCGACGGATCGGCGCCCTGCGACTCGAGGAACTCGTGGACCTTCTCGGCGCCCTTGTCGGTGATCGTGATCATGTGCGGTGCTCCCGACGTGGTTTGACTGGTGTATCGGCCAAAGCTTTACGAAGTGTAGCGGTCGCTAGGCTGTGGTCCAGATGCCCAGCGCAGACGACGTGAAGACCCGCATCGAAGCCGCCATCCCGGGTGCCGAGGCAGCCGTGGAGTCCGCGGACGAGGTGCATTTCAGCGCCACCGTGCGCGCAACCGCCTTCGATGGTCTCAGCCGCGTGCAACAGCACCGGCTCGTCATGGACGTGTTCAGCGATGAGCTGGGCGGCTCCATCCACGCCCTCGCCCTCAAGACGGAGGTCCCATGAGCGACAACCCCATCCGCGATGCGATCGCTGAGGCGATCTCGTCCAACGACATCATTCTGTTCATGAAGGGGACGCCAGCGGCCCCGGCGTGCGGCTTCTCGGCGCGCACGGTCGCGATGCTCGAGGCCCTCGAGACACCCTTCGCCGCCGTCGACATCCTGCCCGACCCGCGCATCCGCCAGGAGCTCTCGGCGCTGTCGCAATGGCCGACGATCCCGCAGCTCTTCCACAAGGGTGAGCTCGTCGGCGGCTGCGACATCGTCAGCGAGATGTACGAATCCGGCGAGCTCGCCGAGACGCTCGGCGTGCAGACCCCGGCCGACGCGCCCGAGGACGCGCCCGCCGGCGCCGATCCCGCGGCCGCGCCCCTGGGCATCGAGAACCGGCTCTGACGCGCCCTGCGTCAGAAGCTAGCGCCGGACCCTGATTCGCACCTGCGCTCCACCGCTGATGCGCAGCGCCGGGTTGCGGTACACCTGGCGGGCGCTGCCGGCGCCGAACGACGCCTCGACGCCGTAGGGACGGCGCAGCGCCTCGAAGGCGTCGCGGATCTCCTCGACGGACTCCGGGCCGGGATTGTCCTCTTCCTCCTCGTCCTCCTCCTCGAAGACGATGCTCAGCGAGCTGTCCTCGAACGGGTCGCTGCCGATGTCGCCGGGGGTGCCGGTGACACGCAGCGTACGGCGCCCGGGCCGGACGGAGCTCGGGATGCGGATGCGGATCTTGCGCGTCGTCCTGCGTCCCGTGCGCACATGACGCAGGCGCAGGCGCAGGGTGACCTTGCGTCCGCGGCGTGCCTTGCCGCGCACGCTGGCCCCGGTGATGTAGGCCTGGCGCACGCCGCGCCGCGCGCGGATGCCGATCTCCACGCTCGTCAGATGCAGCACGCCGAAGCGAAACGCGCCGAGCACACGGGCCGCCTCGGCCACGTCCGCGACGAGCGCTCCGGTGAAGGCGTTGGGCACGTCGCCGTCGACCGTGTACGCGTTGCAGAAACGCATCTTGTCTTTCAGCTCGCGCGCACCGACCGTGATGCACATGTCTCCGCTCTGACGTGCCGGCCCGCCGCTGAGCACGCCCAGAACGGCCTCCACCACCGAGGTCGTCGACGCGAGCTCGAGGATCGGCGCCCCGGAGGGCTCACCGACGTCGCCCTCCTCGGCGACGCGCGTGAGCACGCTGCGGATCCGGCCCGTGTCGAGGTCGCGCGCCGTGACGCGCAGCGGGAAGCTTGCGGGCAGCCCGCCGAGTCGGCCGGTGACGGCCGCGAGACCGTCACCCGTGACCGTGCCCTGATCGTTGCCGGGCGAGGCGAGCTTGTAGGTCGACGCCTCCTCACCGACGTTGATCGGCTGGTTGACGACGGTGTGGACGAACGCGTCCTGCAGGAACAGCGAGCGCCGGCCCGCGCCCTCGAGCTCGTGGCCGAACAACCAGACGTTGCCGCCGTCGGCGTAGGCGACGGTGCCCGCGGCGCCGACCGCGATGTCGCCCGCCGTGAGGCCGACCGCGACCGATGCGCCGGGCACGAGCAGCTGCTTGGGAAACGTCCCACGCGCGTTCGCGGCCGTCGTGATGAGGCGCCGCCCTGCCTTCGCGGCGGCGCGCGACAGCGCTGTGCCCAACCTCGGGCGCAGCCCCGCCACCGTCAGCGGCGTCGCGAGGCTACGCGCGCCGATCGGGAGCTTGCGCGCCGAGGGACGCGAGGAAGGCGGCACGACGGGGTCGGCCAGGATCGCCTCGATCGGACGCGCGAGCACGGTCTTGCCGCCGTACTCGCCGATCGACTCGGAGATCGCGCCGATGTTGCGCGTCACGCCATCGCTCCCGGTGCAGAAGATCGGGGAGCCCGAGAAACCGGGCCCGATGCCGGTCGCGTCCACGGCGGGGCCCGAGACGCGCACGAGGATGCGCGCGCTGTCGAGGCGCTCGCCGTTGATGACGTCGAGGATCCGGACGCTGAACGAGGAGATCGTCGTGCCGCGCACCACGCTCAGGCCGGTGCACAGAGCGCCGGGCCTGACGTTCTTGAGCGCCATGATCGGTGCCGCCGCGTCTGCGGAGGCTGGCGCGAGGAGCGCCGCCATGACGGCGACGACGAGCAGGCGGCGCATCGAGCGGCGCACAGTAGCATCGGGCCATGGCCGCGTCAGCGACATCGCTGCCCGTTGCGGCGCTGCGGTGGGACGGCCGGCGCCTGCAGATCATCGACCAGACCCTGCTGCCTGCGCGCGAGGCGTGGCTCGAGCTGCGCGGCGCCGCGGACACGGCGGCCGCGATCGCCCGCCTTGCGGTCCGCGGGGCGCCGAACATCGGGATCGCCGCGGCCTACGGGCTCGCGCTCGAGATCGCGGCGGCCTCCGACGCCGAATC
>JALZJA010000630.1 GCA_030860005.1 Actinomycetota bacterium | reverse complement strand
GCTCAGACGTGACCGTCCAGTAGTTGTGATCGCCGTCGATGATGCAGACGTCGAGCGGAGGGAGCCGCTCGAACGCGGCGGGCGACGCGACGCGGAGGAGGCGGAGACGCTCCGCGGTTTGAGCCAGCCGGTCGAGTTGCGGCGACGGGGAGGGGTCGACGCAGTGCACCTCGCCGTCCGCGCGATCGGCCCATGCGACGAGCTGCTTGGTGAACAGCCCTCCCTCCCCGCCGATCTCGGCGACCTGCCGGGCACCTGTCGTCTCGAGGAGGTCGGTGATCAGGGGCTCGAGCGCGGCAAGCGAGTGGAGGAGGAGGTCGGGCACGCGGTTTGCGAAGGAGCGGGTTGCTTACACTCGCGCCGGGATGACTCTAACGGCTCCTTCGCGTGATCTCCGCCTGCGGCAGGTCGACGCCACGCTGCGGGCGAGCGGTGCAGAGCTCGTGACGTTCGACCTCTTCGACACGCTCGTGTTCCGAAGGGTCGACCGTCCGATCGACGCCTTCGCCCTCGTCGGACGCGCGCTTCGCGAGGCGGGCGCGCTCGGTGGCGCCATGACTCCGGCGATGCGGGTCCCCTCCGCCTTGACCCCTTCGAGGAAGGAGACGACCTCGAGATCCGGGACGAGCAGCCCGCGCTCGACCTCGACCTCCGTGGCGACCAGATCGTCGACGGTGACGGCACGGTCGAGCGGCCAGCGCGGGAACGCATTGTAGATGTCGTGCAGGTCGACCTCGACGCTCCCGTCGAGCGCGTGGCGTTGCTCGCGGGCGCGCTTCTCGGCCGCTTGACGAACGGCTCCGAACATCGCCGGGGTCATGACGCCGCCGAGCGCGCCCGCCTCGCGGAGCGCGCGTCCGACGAGCGCGAAGGCGTCGATCGGACGATCGACCCTTCGGAACACGAGCGTGTCGAAGAGGTCGAACGTCACGAGCTCCGCACCGCTCGCACGCAGCGTGGCGTCGACCCGCCGCAGGCGGAGATCACGTGAAGGAGCGGTTAGAGTCATCCCGGCGCGAGTCTAAGCAACCCGCTCCTCGCAAACTGCGTGCCCGACCTCCTCCTCCATTCGCTCGCCACGTTCGAGCCGCTGATCACCGATCTCCTCGAGACGACGGGTGCCCGGCAGGTCGCCGAGATCGGCGGGGAGGGAGGGCTGTTCACCAAGCAGCTCGTCGAGTGGGCCGATCGCGTGGACGGCGAGGTGCACTGCGTCGACCCCTCCCCGTCGCCGCAACTCGACCGCCTGGCTCGAAGCGCCGAGCGCCTCCGCCTCCTCCGCGTCGCGTCGCCCGCCGCGTTCGAGCAGCTTCCCCCACTCGACGTCTGCATCATCGACGGCGATCACAACTACTGGACGGTCACGTCGGAGCTGGGAGCACTCGACGGCCGTCTGCAGGACGTCGAGCGCCCGGCGCTGGTCGTCCTGCACGACGTGAGCTGGCCCTGCGCGCGCCGAGATTCCTACTACGCGCCGGAGCGCATCCCGGCCGGTGCTCTCCACGAGCACTCGCACAATGGCGGAGCGGTCCCGGGCGAGGCCGCCCTTCAGGAGACGGGGTTCTCCTCCGCGGCGCAGTGGGCTTGGGCGCGGCGCGAAGGCGGCCCGCGGAACGGGGTGTTGAGCGCGGTGGAGGACTTCCTCGTCGAACGCCCGGTCCTGGAGCTCCAGATGGTGCCCGCCGTCTTCGGTCTCGGCGTCCTCTTCGCGAGCGGCGCGCCCTGGGCGGAGCGCGTGCGGTCGCTCGTTGCGCCCTACCAGCACGGACTGATCGCCCGCCTGGAGAGCAACCGGATCGAGCTCTACCTCGAGGTGCTCCGGCTCCAACGCGAACTCGAGCGTCGCTCGCGCGTGCACCAGCTCCAGCTCGATCGTCACCCCGCCGTCGACGGTCGCGAGCGTCGCTGAGCGACCTGGCTTCCCCGGTCGGTCGCGCGGAAGCGCTCGGGGGCGTTCACCCGGATACCGTGTCGCAGGATGCCCGTGCTCGCCGAGTCCGGCGCCGAGCTGCGCCGCGCCCGACTGGCCACCGCCTCGCCCGCGGTGCGGATGGAGCACGTCGCCAAGACGTTCCGGCTCCCGCACCAGCGCTACAGCACGCTCAAGGAGCGGGCGCTGCACCCATGGCGCTCGACGACCCACGACGAGCTCAAGGCGCTCGTCGACGTGCACCTCGACATCAGCCGTGGTGAGTTCTTCGGGATCGTCGGGCGCAACGGCTCGGGCAAGAGCACGCTGCTCAAGGTGCTCGCGGGGATCTACCGCCCCGACGCCGGCCGCGTCGAGATCCACGGCCGGCTCTCGCCGTTCATCGAGCTCGGCGTGGGCTTCAACCCCGACTTGACCGCGCGCGACAACATCACGATCAACGCGGTGATGATGGGCCTCTCGCGCAGGGAGGCGCGGACGCGCTTCGAGAGCATCATCGCCTTCGCCGAGCTCGAGGAGTTCGTCGACCTCAAGCTCAAGAACTACTCCAGCGGCATGGCGGTCCGGCTCGGCTTCTCCACCGCCATCCAGATCGATTCCGACGTACTGCTCGTCGACGAGGTGCTCGCCGTAGGTGACGCCGCCTTCCAACAGAAGTGCTTCGAGGAGTTCACGCGGCTGAAGGCCGAGGGCAAGACGATCGTCTTCGTGACCCACGACATGCTCGCCGTCGAGCGCTTCTGCGACCGCGCGATGCTCGTCGAGCGCGGCAACGTGCTCGAGATCGCCGACTCGCGTACCGTCGCACGCGCGTACAACGAGCTGAACTTCGGCCGCCTGCTGCACCAGGACGCCGACGACCAGCGCTTCGGCGACCAGGGCGTGGCAGAGATCGTCGAGGCGTGGTTCGAGCACGACGGCCAGCGCATCAAGCAGCTCGAGCGCGGCCGGCGCATGGAGATCGCGGTGGCCGTGCGTTTCCACGGCGAGGTCGAGTCCCCCATCGTCGGCGCGACGCTGCGCAACGCGACCGGCCACACGTACTTCGTCGCGAGCACGGAGTTCGGAGGCGTCGACCTCGGCCGCCGCGTCGCCGGGGACGAGCTCGTCGTGCGCTTCGGGCTCGACACGCCGTTCGCCACGAGTCAGTACCTGCTGACGCCGTCGATCGCCCGCGCCGGCTCGGGAGCCAACGCGATCGATCTGCGCGAGGACCTCACGTCGATCTACATCCACGCGACGCAGAACACGGGGGGCCTCGTGGAGCCGGAGTACGACATCGAGGTCACGGGCTGATGGCCAGCACGGTGATCCAGGAGCCGACCGCGACGCCGGAGGCCGGTCCGGGCGGCGCGGAGCTCGTGACCGTCATCCAGGCGGGCCGGCGCGGCGGCCACGACGTCGGCCTGCGCCGCGCGCTGACCCTCGCCTGGACGCTCGCGCTGACCGACTGGAAGCTGCGCTTCTACGGCTCGGCGCTCGGTGCCGTCTGGACCCTCGCCCGGCCCTTCGCGTTCTTCGGTGTCGTCTACTTCGTCTTCACGGACATCGTCGGGCTGGACAAGAGCGTCAAGAACTACGGCGTCTACATCCTCTTCGGGATGGTGCTCTTCCAGTTCTTTGCCGAGATCACGGGCAACGCGGTGCAGTCCCTCGTGTCGCGGGAGAACCTCCTGCGCAAGATGTACTTCCCGCCGCTGGTGATCCCCATGGCGGTCGGCATCACCGCGCTGCTGAACCTCGGGATGACCTTGGTGGCCGTGTTCATCTTCGTGCTCGCCAACGGCATCTTCCCGCAGTGGGCCTGGCTCGAGCTGCCCGTGATCATCGTGCTGCTGACGATCTTCGCGCTCGGGGTGGGGATGCTGCTGAGCTCGCTGTACGTGCGCTACCGCGACATCCAGCCGATCTGGGAGGTCACGGCGCAGCTGCTCTTCTACGGGAGCCCCGTGCTCTACGTGGCGACGCTGGTGCCCGAGAGCTACCAGCGCGTGTACCTGTGCAACCCCCTGGCCGCGCTGCTGACGCAGGTGCGCCACGCGCTCGTGGATCCGACCGCGCCGTCGATCACCCGGGCGATGGGCGCCGACCTGCGCCCGCTCATCCCCCTCGGACTGATCTTCGGCACCTTCGCGCTGGGCTACTGGGTGTTCCGCCGCGAGAGCCCCCGCATCGCCGAGAATCTCTAGCGTCCCCTCGCGTGGCGCGTCCTTCCATCTTGCTCGCGGCGGGCGCGGCGGCCTACGTCGTCAACCGGCTCGAAGGGCGCCGGGCGATCGAGGCCGTGCGAGAGAAGCTCGTCGAAACCCTCTCGCCGCCGGGGGATTCGACGCCTGAGCAGCGTCACGAGGAGGCGATCGTCGGGCTGCTGCTCGGGCGCCCCGAGGCGGCCGGGCGCATCGTGGCCACGCCGATCACCGACCGCATCTACGGGCGGCTGCGAGACGACGACATCGCCGCGGTCAAGGCCCGTCTCGAAGGCGATCTCGCCGAGCTCTACGCCGTCGCCGAGGAGAAGACGCGCAAGCGCCTGACGTTGAACCTCGCGGCGGCGTACGGCGTCCTTCCGGCACTCGAGCGCGCCGGCCTCTCGGAGCGGACGCCACCGGATGACGTTCACGCCATGGCCCGCGGCCCGATCGCGGCCGGCGGCGATGTCTTCATCGCCGACCTCGTGTTCGACGCGCTCGACCACGCCGGCTTCGAAGTCCCGGGCGGCGCCACGGTGCTCGACTTCGGAGCCTCCTCCGGGCGCGTCGTGCGGGCGATCGCGGCAGGGCGCCCGGACCTCGAGTGCCTCGCCTGCGACCCGAACGAGGACGCGATCGCGTGGGCGGCTGCGAACCTCTCGATGGCACGCTTCTTCGTGAGTCCGCAGCGCCCGCCGATCGAGCTCGACGACGCGTCCGTGCAGATGGCCTACGCCATCTCGATCTGGTCGCATTTCGCCGAGCGGCCGGCGATCGAGTGGCTGGCGGAACTGCATCGCGTGATCGCTCCGGGAGGCGCGCTCGTCATCACGACGCACGGCTTCGACTGCCTCTCGACGCTGCTGCGGCGCGAGCACGTCTCGGCGCAGACCGCCACGGCCGCCGCCGCCGCGATGATGCAGGGACGTCACCACTTCGTCGACGTGTTCGGGGCCGAAGGCGACTGGGGCGTCACAGATCCCGGCTGGGGAAACGCGTACCTGACGCTCGAGTGGCTCCTCTCGTGCACCCAGGACGACTGGGCGGTCCGCCTCAACTGGCCTGGCGCCCTCGACCAGGCCCAGGACGTCGTCGTCCTCGAGCGCCGCTGACTTGCGACACTGAGCCCGCTGTGAGCGCCACGCCGACTCCCGACTCCCGCGACGCCGAGGTTGCGGCGCTGCAGGCGCGCGTCGCGGCGCTCGAAAGCGAACTGGCCCTCCAGGCGCAGCGCACCGCACGGGTGGTGGCCGAGGCGCAGGAGAAGCTCTACTGGCTCGAACGCTGGCAGGTCGATCTCGACGCCGTCATGTCCAAGCCCGGTGCCGTCCCCGCGCTCGAGGCGCTCAAGCGCGTCCGGTCACTCGCACGGCAGGTCAAGCGGCTCAAGCGGCGCCTGCTCAGGGCGTGATGGCACACCGGTCGGTCTCGGTCGTCGTCCCCGTCAAGGACGGCGCGCGCTACCTCGGCGAGCTTCTCGACGCGATCCTCGCCCAAGCCGGCGACGCGGGCTCGCTGGAGGTGGTGGTCGTCGACTCGGGCTCCGCGGACGACAGCGTCCAGATCGCCTCGTCGCGCCAGGTGCGCGTTCTCGCTGTCGAGCCCGCGAGCTTCGGGCACGGACGCACGCGCAATCTCGGCGCCGCCTCGACGTCCGGAGAGCTGATCTGCTTCCTGACACAGGACGCCACGCCCGTACCGGGCTGGCTGGCCGCACTGCAGGATGGTTTCGACCTGGCCGGGGATGTCGGCGCCGTCTACGGACCGCACCTGGCCAGAGCGGACACCTCACCGATGATCGCGCGCGAGCTGGCCGCGTTCTTCGCCACCCACGAGGCGCCCGGCGGCGGTCCGTCCGTGCAGCGTGAGGGTGACCACGTCTTCCTCTCCAACGTCAACGCGGC
>JALZJA010000617.1 GCA_030860005.1 Actinomycetota bacterium | reverse complement strand
CGCGCCCGGCGTAGGAGGCGAAGTCGCCGCCGTCACCGATGACGATCGCGTCGCGATCGAGCAGCTCGGCGAGCTCGGCATAGACCCGCATCGGGTGAAGCGGCGCGCGGTCGTCCGCGCGTTCGGCGCGCTCGGCCTCGCGCGCGGCGGTCTCCGCGCCGCGCAGCTCTCCGATCCACCCGCCGCGGTCGGGTCTGGCACCCGCGGCGGCGCCGCGCAGGCCATCGAGCGTCACCGTCAGACCGCCGTAGAGCTCTGCGAGCATGGGCCGCGGGTGCTCCCGCGCAGGCTCGACGCGATCGATGACGATGAGCTCCGTCTCGTCGCCAAAGGCCTCGCCGAACCCGAGCCGAAAGTCCATCGGCGCCCCGATGACGAGCGCGAGGTCCGCGCGCTTGAGCGCCTCGCGCCGCGCGCGCGAGAAGAACAGCTCGTGATCGGCAGGGACGCAGCCGCGCGCGAGGCCGTTGAGCACCACGGGGATGCGGAGCTCCTCGATGAGCGTGAGCAGCGCGCGCTCGCCGTGCCCCCAGTACAGATCCGAGCCGGCCATGACGACCGGGAGCTCGGCCTCGCGCAACGCCGCGACGGCACGCTCGAGCTGCACACCGTCAGACTCCGGGCCGGCCGGAGGATCGGGCGGTTGGGCGCGCCCGTCCTCCTCGGGCTCGGGCGCCTGGCCGAAGACGTGGTCCAGCGGAAGGTCGACAAACGCCGCGCCGCCATACGGCGCGATCGCGGCAGCGAGCGCTGCGTCGACGAGCTCTGGGATCTCCGCGGGAGACTGCGCTGTCGTCGCGAACTTCGTGAGCGGCGCGACGACCGGGACGTGGTCGAGCTCCTGCAGTGAGCCCTTGCCCCAGCGCATCGCCGGCGCGCGGCCGCCGAGCACGAGCATCGGGGAATGGTTCTGCTGCGCGGAGGCGATCGCGCTCATGCCGTTCGTCACGCCGGGCCCAGCCGTCAGCGCAGCCACCCCGGGCCGGCGCGTGACCTTCGCCCAGCCCTCGGCTGCGAACGCGGCCGACTGCTCGTGGCGCACGTCGACGATGTCGATGCCCTCCGCGCGGCAACCGTCGTAGATCGAGAACAGATGGCCGCCGGCCAGCGTGAAGAGCTTGGTCACGCCATGGGCCTTCAGGCGCCGCGCGACGAGGTGGCCGCCGACGACCCCCGGAGCGCACGAAGAAGACTGCTCGATCGGCTCGGCCGACATGCGGCCGCGGACCCTATCAGTGAACACGGACGTTTTTACAAGGGGACGTGTGCCGCGCGGACATCAGACGCGGTGCGCGCGGCGGCCGCCTCGGACAGGCGGTCCTCCCCGCAGAACAGCATGCGGCCCACGCGCAGCGCGGGCAGGCGATCGGCGCCGGCGGCAAGCAGTAGGCGGCCCGCGTCTTCGATCGGACCGTCGCGACTTGCGTCGCGGGCGGCATCGAGCGTCTCGCGCAGCCCGATGCCCGCGGCCGCAGCCGCCTCCGCGAGGATCTCGGGGTCGTCGAGATCAAAGCCACCGCAGAACGCAAGGCGGCTCGCCGCGAGCACGAATGCGCCACCACAGCCGCTCTCCGCCGCGAGTGACGCGGCGCGCATCGCTCCCGGCACGGCGTACAGGTGCCGCTCCTCCGACCAGACCAGTGGCAGGCGCAACAACCGCGCCCGCGCCGCGGCCGCTCCCCAGGTGCCGTCGCGGCTCAGCTCGCCGCAATGCAGCGCCGCCGCACAGGCCGGTCGCCATTCGAGCGCCGTGAACAGTCGCTCGGCGCGCTCGGCAGCGAGGTACGTGTACGGCGACGCGAGATCGAAGAAGAGCGTCGCCGGCGCCGACGCATTGAGCGCGGCCCCGCGGCGGCGCCTGCGGTCGGCCCTGTGGCGCTCGAGCGAGGTAACGGTTCCCACGTCAAATCAAAACGTAGGAGCAGGGAAAAACTAGCGCCTACCTTTCGCACTGTTTTCGGGGGTGTAATGCCCAATAAGTGGCGCATTGCCTGGCTATCTGGCCACCTCCTACTATCTTCCGACCATTGGCAGCGGGGCCTGACGGACCCTGTCGCCGGCGCGCCCACCCCACATTCCGGCGAGGAAGAATCCGATGCCCGCCACCCCACCCCAGAAGCGACACCCCTACAACCAGTGGGCACCGGACGCCCGGGCGCTCGATCTCGTGGGCGACAAGTGGACTCTGCTGATCGTTCGCGACCTTGCTGCCGGGCCGCGCCGCTTCGTCGAGCTTCAGCGCGTGCTGCCTGGGATCTCCACCGAGCAGCTGCGCTCGCGCCTGAACCGGATGGTCGCCGATGGCCTGGTCACGCGACAGCGCTACCGCGAGGTCCCGCCGCGCGTGGACTACGAGCTCACCGAGCGCTCGCGCGAGTTGCTGCCCGTGCTCGGGGCGCTCGCGCGCTGGGGCCATGATTGGGTCTGGACCGCTCCCCGTGACGGCGAAGCGATCGACGTCGGCGCGATCCTGCGCATCTGCCCCGGCCTCGTGGATCCGCCCTCGAGCATCGCCGGCGTCGCGGAGCTCAGCGTCCGCATGCCCGACGGCTCGACGCGGTACTACGCGCTCACCGCGGACCATGGCGCCGTGACGATCGTCGAGCGCGAGGCGCCCGACGCCGACGCGCGCGTGCGTGGATCGGAGCGCGACTGGATCGAGGCTCTCGGACCTGACGCGGCCCGCGACGCGCTGAGCGTCGAGGGCGACACGCGACTGACGGGCGCCCTGCTCGACGGCCTCGCGCCGAGGGTCGCCGATCGCGCCGCAGAGGTCGCGTAGCCGGACGACCGGCCACAGAAGCGGCGCGTCCGGGTAGGGTTAGCGCGTCGCGGGCGCTGCCGACGTGTTGCGCGCCCCCCGGATCCCTCCGAAAGGAAGCTCAGAGTGTTGCGCCGCTTCGCCGTTCCGTTGCTTGTTGCCCTCGCCCTGCTCGCCGTGCCCGCTTCCGCCTCCGCGGCCACAAACGTCTCCGTCGGCATCGGCGACCAGAGTTCGAAGATGTTCGGAACCCCCCTCTACGAGGCGCTGGCGCTGAAGAAGACGCGCTACTTCATCGAGTGGAACGCGATCGACCAGCCCGCCGAGCTGACGAAGGCCGTCGCGTTCGTCCAAGCGGCGCGGGCGAGCGGCGTCAGGACCCTCATGCACATCTCGACGGACGACATCAACTCCCAGCCGCGCAAGCCGCTGCCGAGCGTGAGCGCCTATCGCAAGAAGGTCAAGCGGCTCTACCAGGTCTTCAAGCCGCTCGGCGTCAAGGAGTGGGGCACCTGGAACGAGGCGAACCACAAGTCCCAGCCGACGACGAAGAACCCCAAGCGCGCGGCCCAATTCTTCCTGCAGATGCGCAGCTTCTGCAAGGGCTGCACGATCGTCGGGCTCGACGTGCTCGACCAGGCGGGCGTCGAGAAGTACATCAAGCGCTGGTACAAGGCCCTCGGCAAGAAGCACCGCAAGAAGGCGAAGGTCATCGGGATCCACAACTACTCCGAGGTCAACCGCAAGATCAAGAAGGGAACGAAGCAGTTCCCCGGCACGAAGCGGATCATCGACGCCGTCCGCAAGTCCAACCGCAGCGCGAAGTTCTGGTACACGGAGACCGGCGGGCTCGTGAAGCTCGGCGGCGGCTTCGCGTGCGACGTCGACCGCGCCGCCAACCGCCTGAAGTTCATGTTCTCGCTCGCGAAGAAGCACAAGAAGTTCATCAAGCGCCTGTACACGTTCAACTGGACGCCGACGCCGAACTGCGCGGTCGCGCGCTTCGACGCCGGTCTCATCAACCCGAACGGCACCGCGCGCCCGGGCTACAACGTCATCAAGAACCAGCTGAAGAACTTCAAGAAGTAGCCGGACCCCGGGCGTGCGCCTGAGATGATGCTCAGCGCGCGCCCGGGTGGCCCAATCGGTATAGGCGGGCGGCCTTAAAAGCCGCTGCTCGCAAGAGCGTGCGGGTTCGAATCCCGCCCCGGGCACTGCCCTAGAGCCTGAGAGATGCATGAGAGCTGGCGCGAACCGCGGAGCGCGCCAGCTACGCTCAGATCAACCTCGGAACTTCACGACCACTCCGGGGTTTCAACGCCGACGGCCGTTCGCTCGTCGCTTTCACGTGGAAGTCTCAGCACTCAAGCACGCGGCACCGATCGGGCTGCGGGGTCCGACCCCGCTGCTGCGCCTGCAATCCGACGAGCGGCTCATCGTGCTCGTGCGGCGCGGCAACCAGGCCGCCTTCGAGGTGCTCGTCGGCCGCTACCAGTCGCGCCTGCTCGCCTTCTGCCGGCACATGCTCGGCTCGCGCGAGGACGCCGAGGACGTCCTGCAGGAGGTCTTCGCCGCCTCCTTCAACGCGATCGTTGCCGACGATCGCCCGATCCACGTGCGCCCCTGGCTGTACCGCATCGCGCGCAACCGGTCACTCAACCATCTGCGTCGTGCGCAGCCGATCGGCGTCGACTCGATGGACGTCCATGTGTCCGAGGGTGGCACCACGACCGCCGACAAGGTGCACAAGCGCGAGGAGTTCCGCGCGCTGATCGGCGACGTGCAGGACCTGCCCGAGACGCAGCGCACCGCGCTGCTGCTGCGCGAGATCGACGCGCTGTCCTACGAGCAGATCGCAGAGGCGATGGAGACCACGGTGCCGTCCGTGAAGTCGCTGCTCGTGCGCGCGCGCGTGTCGCTGGCCGAGGCGGCCGAGGCGCGGCTGCTCACCTGCGAGGAGGTCCGCGAGGAGCTCGGACAGGTCGCCGAGGGCCTGGCGCGCACGACCCCGCCGGTCCGCCGCCACCTGCGCACCTGCGACCGCTGCCAGGCCTTCCGCAAGCACCTGCGCGACAACAACAAGGCGCTCGCGGCGATCTTCCCCGTCGGGGCGCTGCTCCTGGTCAAGAAGCTCGTCGTCGCGCATCTCGGCAC
>JALZJA010000597.1 GCA_030860005.1 Actinomycetota bacterium | reverse complement strand
CGCGCCCGTCGTCGGCGAGGTTCGCCAGCGGCGGCGGGACGGGCCCGCTGAGCACGTCATCGCGCGAGTAGTGACCGACGGCGTCGAACACGCGCTTGGCGTGCAGCCCGAGGCGCAGGTCGCAATCGTGGACGAGCATGCCTTCCTCGCCGTAGAGCGGTCCGGCGACGACCTCGCCCCATGTCGGCTCGACGATGACCGCGCCTCCGTTGCCGAACACCGCGCGCTCGGGCAGCGCGAACGGGAAGTCCTCCGGGAAGGCGTCGCGTGGGATGTACTGCGGGGCGGAGACGACGAACGCGCCGGACTCGATCGCGATCGCCCGCATGTGGGCGATCCAGGCGTCGGAGTCGTCCGCCGTCGGCGCCGCCCAGATCTGCGGACCCTGCCGGTACACGGCGTAGCGCGCGAGCGGCATACGGTTCTCCCAACAGATCAGCCCTCCGATCCGCCCGCACTCGGTGTCGACCGCGCGCAGGTCGTCGCCGCGGCCGATCCCGTGGAACAGCCGTTCGTGCTGAGTGGGCATGAGCTTGCGATGCTTGTGCAGCAGGCCCTGCGGCCCGATCCAGAGCATCGCGTTGTACAGCGTTCCCGGCCGTTCGGATTCGCGCTCGTTGACGCCGATCACCGCGTGGATCCCGAGCGACCGGCAGGCAGTGGCGAGCTCGTCCACCAGCGGCCCGGGGACGTCGACGGAGCTCATCCACATGCGCTCCCACAGCTCGTTGCAACCGGCGAACGCCGCAGCCTTGTGCGCCCACGCATTGGAGGGGTACAGCGACACGAACGTCTCCGGCAGTACGGCCAGCTCGGCCCCCGCATCCGCCGCCTCGCCGAGCAGCCGAACGGCCTTCCGGACCGTCGCAGCGGCGTCGAGGATGACGGGCGTGGCCTGGATCGCAGCGATGCGGACCGTCCGCAGGATGGTCATGACGCGACCCTACGCCACACCCCCCGCGCGCTTCAACGTCCCCGCCCGCCGGCCAGCGGCGAAGCGGGCTGCCGATCATCTACGGCCACTCCGGGAACCCGCGCGCAGCGCAGCCTCCAGATCGGCGACGAGATCCTCCGCCGCCTCGATCCCGCAGGACAGCCGTACGAGGTCTGCCGGCACGGCCGCGTCCGATCCCTCGACGGATTGGTGGGTCATCGCCTGCGGCACCTCGACGAGCGACTCCACCCCGCCGAGCGATTCGGCCAGCGTGAAGATCGAGGTCGCACTCGCGATCCGGACCGCGTCGGAATGGCGGAATGACACCACCCCGCCGAAGCCCGGCCAGCGAACGTCCGCAACGCCGCTGACCGCGCCCAGGAACGCGCTGACCGCACGCGCGTTCTCGGCGTGCGCGGCCATCCGCAGGTGCAGCGTGCGCAGCCCGCGGTGTACGAGGAAGCAGTCCAGCGGCCCCGGGACGGCACCGATCGCGTTCTGTACGAAGCGTACGCGCTCGTGCAGCGCCTCGTCGCGCACGATGACAGCGCCGCCGACCGTGTCGGAGTGGCCGCCGAGGTACTTCGTCGTCGAGTGCACGACGGCGTCAGCGCCGAGCTCGAGCGGGCGCTGGTTGACCGGCGTCGCGAACGTGTTGTCGACCGCGACGAGCGCCGGACCCCTCCGGGCGATCACGCCCTCGATGTCGACGACGTTCAGCAGCGGGTTCGTCGGCGTTTCGACCCAGATGAGCCGCGTGTCGTGGCGGACGGCGCCGGCGACCGCGTCGAGATCGGTCTGGTCGACGAGCGTGTAGGCCAGGCCCCAGCGCGCGAGCACCTTGTCGACGAGCCGGTACGTCCCGCCGTACAGATCCGACGGCAGGACGATGTGCCCGCCCGCCTGGGCCACGACGGTGATGAGCGCGTGCGACGCGGCCATGCCGCTGGAGAAGGCGCTCGCCAGGCCACCTTCGAGCTCCCCCAGCGCGCGCTCCAGCGCTGCCCGCGTCGGGTTCGCCGAGCGGGCGTAGTCGTAGTCGTCGACGAACTCGCCCGGTGCTCGCTGGGCGTACGTCGACGTCTGATGGATCGCCGGGATGACCGAGCCGTAGTGCGGGTCCGGATCGAGCCCGGCGTGCACGGCGCGGGTGGCAAAGGCGGCATCGGGCGGGACGCGGCTCATCGCGCGAGGGCCTCGAGCAGGTCGGCGCGCGTGAGGATGCCCGCGGGTCGTCCCTCGACAGTGATGAGCAGCGCCTGGCGCTCGGCGGCGAGCAGCTCGACCGCGTCCTGCATGGCGTCGCCGGCGGCGATGGCGGGAAACGGCGCCTCCATGACGTCCACGACCAGCTCGCCGAGCAGCGCCGCGTCGTCGATGATGCGCCGCAGCAGGCCGCGCTCGCCGGTCGACCCGACGACGGTGGAGGCGTCGTGCGCAGACACGACCGGAAGCTGCGAGACGCCGTGCTCGTGCATGAGCGCGACGGCGTCGCGAACCTTGTCATGCGTTGAGACCGTGACGAGCTGCGGCGCGTCGTCGTGCTCCTGCTTGAAGCGCAGGATGTCGCCGACCGTCTGGGTCGACGCTCGCTCGAGGAAGCCGTAGTGCGTCATCCACGAGTCGTTGAAGATCTTCGACAGGTAGCTGCGCCCGCCGTCGGGCAGGATGACCGCGATCACGGCATCACGGTCGTCGACCTCGGCCGCGACCTGTAGCGCCGCAACGAGCGCGAGGCCAGCCGAACCGCCCGCGAGGATCCCCTCCCGCTGAGCCAGGCGCCGCGTCATGAGAAACGAGTCGCGATCGGACACCGTGACGTAGCGGTCGACGATCGCGGGATCGAACGTCTGCGGCCAGAAGTCCTCCCCCACCCCCTCGACGAGGTACGGTCGCACGCCCTCCTCGCCAAACGAGTAGATCGAGCCCTCAGGATCGGCGCCGATGATCTGGACCTGCGGATTGCGCTCCTTGAGGTAGCGCCCTGCCCCCGTGATGGTGCCGCCTGTCCCCACGCCGGAGACGAAGTGCGTGATGCGCCCGCCGGTGCCCTCCCACAGCTCCGGGCCGGTGGCGCGGTAATGGACGTCGGGGTTGGCCGGGTTGGCGTACTGGTTGGGCCGGAAGGCCCCCGGGATCTCGCTGGCCAGGCGCTCGGCGACCTTGTAGTAGGACTGCGGCGACTCCGGCGCCACATCGGTAGGTGTGAGGACGACCTCGGCGCCGTAGGCGCGCAGGAGGTCGACCTTCTCGCGAGACTGCTTGTCTGGCATGACCGCGACGACCCGGTAGCCCTTCAGGCGAGCAGCGATCGCAAGACCGGCACCCGTGTTGCCCGACGTGGGCTCGACGATCGTCGCTCCCGGCTGGAGGAGCCCGTCGCGCTCGGCGGCGTCGATGAGCGCGACCGCGACACGATCCTTGATCGACCCGCCGGGGTTCAGAGACTCGACCTTTGCGACGACCTGCGGCGTCAGGCCGGCGGCGAGGCGCGACAGGCGCACGAGCGGCGTGCGGCCGATCGCATCGAGGATCGAGTCGTCGATGCCGAGTTGGGGGCCGGCACGCTTGTCGGTCTTTGCCACCTGTCGCACTACCAGGACGCCATCAGCCCGCGGAGCTTGTGAAGCAGGTACGGCGCGAGCGTCCTTGCGTAGGGCTGGGTGATGTGGCCGAAGCTATCGCGTTCACCAGCACGCCGCCGACGACGGGATGGCAGCTTCGGGAGCCGCCGAAGAAGTGCGTCAGGTCGACGTGGCGATGACGTGCTTGACGGCGACGGAGTAACCGAAAGCGTCGGGTTGGTGCACGGGTGCTTGGGCTCGCGCGCGGCAGCACCAAAGCACGACGGCGTCGCCGCGGCTGAGCTGCCGACACCACGATCGACCCCAGCGCAACGTCGACGCCGGTCGCGAGGAGGATCTTGACCGCTGCTGAGATGGCCGCAACCCTACTGACGTCATCGTCGCCCGGTGGCTCTACATCGGCGCCGGCGGCGGGTTGGGCTGACGCCGTGCGGATGCTTGATCGCGCGACTCACGGCGGTACCAACCCTCCGCTGCGAGGGTGTTGCGGTAGACGCGCTCTCGATCCTCGGCCTCGTCCTCGGTCTCGGCTCGGATCGTGGCCTCGTGCTGCTCGTCGTGACGTGCGAACGGGATGACCTGCACGAGCGGCGTGCCCTTGCGCAGCGTGTGGACGCCGTCCTCGGCGATCGCGACGAACGGGAAGTTGACCGGCGACACGTAGACGTCGGTATCCACGACCCCGCTTAGCACCTCGACGACGCCGCCGGGGCGGTTGAGGGGCGCGACGAACAGGCAACTCCACCCGCTGGGCGTACGGATCGTCCACGGGTTGTGAAACTTCATCATGGGGCGAGGCTCGAAGGGGTTGCCTGCGGCCTGATGGGCGCTATGGGTGCTCACCATCTCGCGGTCGAACTCCCAGCCGGCCACGACCGTGCGCCCGCCGTCGCTGATCTCTAGACGGACGGTCGCAGCCAGCGGCAGGATCCAGCCGATGCTCAGGGCATCGAGAAACGGGACACAGCGCTTGACCGTGAGACCATTGTTCGTGGCGTTGAGCTGCGCGCGGTCCAGGCCGGGAAGTCGCCTGAACCACGCGGGCTGGACGGTGCGAGCCGGGACGGGCTCGGCGATCACGCCCCTGTCCTGCGGCCGGCAGAGGAACTCGATGCCGGGGCGCGGTCGGTTGACCGACCGCGCCGCCGCGTCTCCCCGGCGCCGAAACGCGCTCGGCAGGGCTACCGACATGAGCTCGTGCGCTTGGGCTTGCGCGACGCATTCGAGCTCGAGTTGCTCGACGAGTTCGAGCTCGAGTTGTTCGACGAGTTCGAGCTGGAGTTGTTCGACGAGTTCGAGCTCGAGTTGTTCGACGAGTTGGAGCTGGAATTGTTCGACGAGTTCGAGCTCGCGTTACTCGACGAGTTGGAGCTCGAGTTGCTCGGCGAACTGAGGCCCGAGTTGCTCGAGGAGTTCGAGCTGGAGTTGCCGGCCGAGGCGCTCGCTGCCCCTGCCGCCGCCACGACGAGGCCGACTGCCGAGTACGCCTTCCAGCGCTTCATGTGCTTGGCGAGGATTCCTGGCGCTTCCATCGCTGACCGCCTTCCTTCATTGGGTACGCCACAACGGTCCCCCGCCGCTGTAAGAAGACCGTGAAGCGAGCGTGAGAAGCGGCTCATCTTTGGCGCGGCTTACGGCGAGGTGATCCCGATGTCGCCGAAG
>JALZJA010000551.1 GCA_030860005.1 Actinomycetota bacterium | reverse complement strand
CCGCCACTGCCACCACCGCCGCCGCCGCAATCACCGCCGCCGCCGCCACCGGCGTCGGAGCCGACGCCGCGCCTCGCCTCGCTCGTCTCGATCCCGAAGCGGATCAGGGTCAAGAGCCTGCTGGACCGGAGGATGACGGTCCGCGTGCGCTGCAGCGCCGCCTGCTCCGTGCGGTCGACCATGACGCTCGACGCCAAGACCTCCAGGAAGCTGCGCTTGACGCGCCGCGCCGGCCGCGCGGTGCGCATCGGCAAGGGCGAGACCGAGCGTCTCAGGGCCACCACCATGCGGCTGATCATCCGTCTCACGCGCCGCACGGTGAAGCGCCTGCGCCACGCCCGCAGCGGCACGCTCACGCTGCGCTTCACCGTGACGGACAACGACGAGAACCGCGAGAGGCTCACGGCCAAGATCAAGCTGCGGCGCTGACCCGCGCGCTTCGGTCGCGCGCATGCGCCGACTTGACAGCTTGCTGTGAGTGAGTGCATACTCACACTATTACATGCCCTCCAAGACGAGCTCCAGAACCCTGTCCACCGCCGATGAGCGGCGCGAGTCGATCCTGCAGGCGGCCGAACGGGTCTTCGCTGCGCGCGGCCTGCACGGCACGCCGACGTTGGAGATCGCCACGGAGGCCGGCATCTCGCAGGCCTACCTGTTCCGCCTCTTTCCGACGAAGCTCGAGCTGTTCATCGCGCTGGCCCAGCGTTGCAACGATCGCATCCACCAGGCGTTCGCCGACGCGGCCGCCGCCGCGAAGGCCGCCGGCGACGACGACGTCCTGCGAGCGATGGGACACGCCTACGTCGGGCTCCTCCTCGCCGACCGCAACCTGCTGCTCAACCAGCTCCACGCCCACGCCGCCAGCGACAACCCCGAAATCCGCGCGCAGATGCGTCGCGGCTTCGCCCGCCTTGTCGAGCTCGTCGAGCGCGAGTCCGGCGCCGACCCCCGGGCCGTGCAGGCGTTCTTCGCGCGCGGGATGCTGATCAACGTGCTTGCAGCCATGAGCGCCGACGAGGTCGACGAGCACTGGGCGCAGGTCCTCCGCACGCCGCCGAACGACGAGGCCTGACCTCTTTTCTGCACAGCTGGTGAGTGACTGACTGGCCCCACCGGCCGCGGCGCCCCGCTCCTGCGGTGGGCGGGGCCGCGGCGTGAGCGATACGCCGGTTTGCCGATCGCGCCGCTCAAGCGGCGCGACCGGCATGCCGATTCGGCACAGATGCCGTGCGACATCTTCGCGCAACGCTTCCATGCCACACGCGTGCTGCGCGACGGAGGCGACATCACGACCTTCCTGGGAACGGACGTCGAGCACGACCGCCGGGTCGTGATCAAGGCGGCGGCGCTCGACGCGGTGTCGCGCGCGACGCGGACCGGGCTCGAGCACCAGGCCGAGGTGCTGGCCGGGCTCGAGCACCTGAACGTCGCCGGACCGGCGCACATCGGACACGACGACGGACGGCTGTACGTCGTTACGCCACTTGTGGCGGGAAACCCGCTGGTGCGGCGGCTGCAGCGAGGCGCCCTACCGGTCGCCGAGGCGGTCATCGTCGGGCGCGCGGTCATGACCGCGCTCGGGGCCGCGCACGAGCGCGGCGTCCTGCACCTGGACGTCAAGCCGTCGAACGTCATGATCGACGAGTCTGCGGCGTCGCCGGGCGCGACGCTGATCGACTTCGGCTTTTCGCGCAACTCGCAGCTCGAGGAGCGCATCGGCGAGCTGCCGGCCGCGGCGGCGCACTACCTCTCGCCGGAGCAGGCCGGGCTGTTGCACCGCGACATCGACGAGCGCTCCGACCTCTATTCGGCAGGCGCCGTCCTGTTCGCCTGCCTGGCGGCGCGCCCGCCGTTTCAGGGCGACTCCGTCGGCGATGTGCTCAGCCGGCTTGTCGCCACGCGGGCGCCACGCCTTCGCAGCCTGCGGCCCGATGTCCCGCGTGCGCTCGAGCAGGTCGTCGAGCGCCTGCTGCAGCCCGATCCGAACGACCGCTACCAGTCCGCCGAGGCCGCCGCGAGCGACCTCGACGAGATCAGCCGCGCGCTGGCGCGCGGGATCGCCGAGCCCGCGCTCGTCGTCGGCGTGCGCGACCGCGGCAGGCGCACGCTGACCGAGCCTGTCCTCGTCGGGCGCGCCGACGAGTTGCTGACACTCGAGCACCATCTCGAGCGGGTTCGCGCCGGCGGCCTCGCGATCGTCACGCTCGAGGCGGAGTCCGGCGGTGGCAAGACGCGTTTGCTCGAGGAGCTCGACGAGCTCTGCGCGGGGCGCGAGGTCCTGACGCTGCGCGGGCAAGGACTGGATCAGTCCGGCCAGGCGCCCTATGAGGTGCTGGAGGGCGTCGTCGGAGGTGTGGTCACGCGGGCCGCCGCCGACGCGACGTTCGCGGCCGTCCTGCGCGAGCGCCTCGAGGGCCACGAGGCCGCGCTGACCGCGGCACTCCCGCGACTTGGCGAGCTGCTGGGCACGCGCGGCTCGTCCGAGGCCGGTCTCGAGGAGCACGGCGAGCTGCGCACGATGCGCGCGCTGCGCGTCCTGCTCGACGCGCTCGGGACGGCGGACCGGCCGGCGCTCGTGCTGCTCGACGACTGCCAGTGGGCCGACGAGCTGACGCTCAGGCTGCTGCGCGAGTGGCACACGGCGCGCGCTGAGCCCGACGCCGGCGCGCAGCACGTGCTCGTCGTCTGTGCGTTTCGCTCCGAGGAGGTCGCACGCGACCACCCGCTGCGGCGCCTGCACGACGCCGTGTCGATCGTGCTGGCGCCGTTCGGCCCCGCCGACGTTCACAGCCTCGTCGACTCGATGACCGGCGGGCTGCCCGACGCGGTCGCCGAAATCGTCGCTCGCCTGTCAGAAGGCAGCCCGTTCATGGCCACCGAAATCCTGCGCGGCCTCGTCGAGACCGGGGTCCTGACGGCCGATGGCACCGGCTGGCACGCCGAGCTCCAGGAGCTCGAAAACGCCCAGTCGTCGCGGCGGGCGGCCGCGATCTTCGAACGCCGTCTGGAGCGGCTGGGCGGCGAGGTGCTCGAGCTGCTGTCGGTCGGCGCGGTTCTCGGCAAGAGCTTCGACGTTGACGCTGCCGCCGACCTCGCCGGACAGACGCAGACCGGGGCGCTGGCCGGCCTCGCGGAGGCGCGCAGCCGCCGGATCGTGTGGCTCCAGGACAAAGGCGCGAGCTGCGCGTTCGTTCACGACAAGCTGCGTGAGACGCTGCTGGCCCGCCTCGCAGAGGCCGATCGCGCCTCGCTGCACCTCGCCGCCGCGCTGCACATCGAGCAGCGCGACCCCACGCAGGTGTTCGACATCGCCTACCACTTCGATGCGGCCGGCGAACCGGAGCGCGCGCTGAGCTACGCGCTGGCAGCCGCCGACACTGCCCGCCGGCGCCACGCGCTGCAGGTCGCCGATCGGCAGTACCGCATCGC
>JALZJA010000566.1 GCA_030860005.1 Actinomycetota bacterium | reverse complement strand
CCACAAAGGCGGGCATGTTCTGCGTCGTCCTGCCGCCTGCGCGCCAGGCTGTCCCTGCCGCGGCGAGCCCTAGCACGGGGAAGATCAACCACCCGGCGCCGTCATGATCCACCGCCGCCAGGACGACAAATGCGACAACCGTCGCCACAGCGAGTCCGATCGCGGTACGAGTGAGTGATTCGTCCCGCGTTCCATTTGTGGCAGCCATCGTCCCGATCCTCCTTGTGGGTTCTCCCGGTTGCGACTCTCCCAGCGAGGGTGATCGGAGTCAAGCTCTGGCGCGCCCGAGAATGCCGGTCTGGCCTGCAGGTAGGACGCTGCTGGGGCCTCGAAGCAACGTCATGCGCCTGAGGCTCTCGCCCGTCTCACAGCGCGGCATGGGGTGGTCAAGGCCCCCTGAACCGGCTGCCTGATGTGCTCGGCATCGCCGGGCGAGTAGATCAGCAGCTCGCCCAAGGGTTCGTGATGTGCGCGGTGCGCTCGACGCGGCGCGCGACGAAGACGAACGACCTGACTGCTGCCGTCCATGCCCTGCGGGAGCCACGGCCGCCAAGCGCGGGCCCGCTGCCCCTCGTCGTCCATAGCGGTAGTGGACCCCGGCATGTGTATCCCGGTTCACTCGCGCCCTCGAAGCGGAACCGCCGGGTCACTGCTGTGCTGCCGGTGGGTTGCACGCGTTCCTGCTGACGGTGCGGGAGTTCCAGACACACGCCGCGGTCTAGACTCGCGGTTGCGATGCTAGGTGCTGAGACCTTTCGCGCATCGGCAGACGCCTATGACCGCTTCGTCGGGCGCTATGGCCCGCAGCTCGCAACAGCATTGATCGACTTCGCGGGTGTTGAGCCCGGGGTGCGCGCACTCGACGTCGGCTGCGGGCCGGGTGCCCTGGCCGCCGTGCTGGTGGAGCGCCTCGGGGCGGCGAGCGTCTCGGCGGCGGACCCATCAGCGCCGTTCGTTGACGCATGCAGGGCACGCTTGCCCGCGGTCGAGGTGGTCGAGGCTGGTGCCGAGGCTTTGCCGTTCGCCGATGGCGCGTTCGATGCCGCCCTCTCGCAACTCGTCGTCAACTTCATGCGCGACGGCGAGGCGGGGGTTCGCGAGATGGCGCGTGTGACCCGCACGGGAGGAGTTGTCGCCTCATGTGTCTGGGATTACGGGGACGAGATGACGCTGCTTCGCGCCTTCTGGGACGCCGCGCGCGAAGTCGATCCCGAACGCGGCGCCGCCGCTGATGAGGGCGTCGTGATGCCCTGGTGCGCCGAACGTGAGCTCGCCGAGCTCTGGCGCGCCGCCGGCTTGGGGTCGGTGCGCTTCGGCTCGCTCGTGGTAAGCGCGAAGTACGCGGACTTCGAGGATCTTTGGTCGCCGTTGCCGACCGGAGTCGGTCCAGCCGGCGCCTTCTGCAAGTCGCTCGAGGATGGCAATCGAGCCGCACTTCGCGACGCTTTTCGCCGACGTCTCGGCGTTGGTGACGGTCCATTCGAGCTGACCGCACGCGCCTGGTCCGTGGTCGGCAGAGTCCCCGGCTGACAGCGCAACGCTCGCACTCGCGCAAAGGCACCAGCAACGAGCTGATTGCTCCTATCCATGCGGACTGAGCGACGCGGCCGCATAACTCCGCTGCTGCCCCTCGTCCAAGGGTGCAGTCCGAGTGTGCCCCGAACGGTCGAACCGTCCACTTGGCGACTCTTTGAAGGAGCATGTGCGAAGGCACTGATCCGCCCGCCACCGGACGGCTGTGCGTGCCCGGCGTGTGGTCGGTAGGTCGGACCTGACGGGCCGTGCTGTCGTGGCTCAAAATCCGCGAGTGCGATGTTGTCGCATAGGGGTGCGGAACGGACACGTGCGTTCGACACGGCCGCGGTCGGCCGCGGGATGGCGGCGCGCCGCGGCGTGTGCTGAGCTGGGCTGGTCAGGCGGTGACTGGCGTGGGGTCGGGGCGTGCGACGACGGTGTCGGCGATCGGGACGATCTCGTCGACGGGTAGGTCGGCGGCCTGTGCGTGGGCGCGGATTGCCTCGGGGTTTTCGGCCTCGTAGACGCAGAAGGTTCCGAGTTCGCCGCTGTCCTCAGCGGTGACGTAGCTGCGGATCGGGCGGACGCCCGAGTCGGGCTTGTCGCCGGCGTTCGTCGAGCGGGCGGCGGCGGCCTGGAGGTCCTGCGGGGAGGCGAAGCCGTTGCGGCGGACGATGACGTAGAGGTTCATGCCTTCCTTCCTTCGGGGCTTTTGCGCCCCTTGTCGATTGGTAGGGAGACGGTACATCCGCTGCGTGCGCTCGACATCGGCGATATGACCGTACTTTCGCTTGCCGTATGCCGTACTTAAGATCGGTTCATGGCACTCATCGGGCGCAGCACCGAGGTGCAACGGCTCATGGGCGCGCTTGATCGAGCGCGCGAGGGCCACGGCCGCCTGCTGCTGCTCAGCGGTGAGGCGGGCGTTGGGAAGACATGCCTGGCAGTCGAGGTTGCTCGACGCTACACCGACGCGCTGCTGCTGAGCGGCTCGGCGAGCCACAACGGCAGCGTCCCTTACGGCCCCGTCGTTGCCGCGCTGCGCAGCCGCTTGCGAAGCGATCCCGGCGCGCTTGCCGACTGCGGTCCGCTCGCGCGGCACCTCGCGATGATCTTGCCCGAGCTCGGTGAGCCCGCGCCCGTGACCGACCGCCCGACGCTGTTCGAGGCGATCCGCTGCGCGCTCTGGCGCCTCGCTGAGGACCGGCCCGTCCTCATGGTACTCGATGACCTGCACTGGTCTGACGAGGCGACGCTGGAGCTGCTGTCGGCGCTCGCCGACCCGCTCGGCGAGCTGTGCGTCCTCGTGCTCGCGGCGTATCGCTCCGACGGTCTTGCGCGCGATCACGGGCTGCGGCGCCTGCGCCACGAGTTGCGGCGCGGGGGCTGGCTCGATGAGCTCCCGCTTGGGCCGCTGGGCGCGGACGAGGTGGGCGAGCTACTTGCGACGGTACTGGGCAGCCCAGGCTCGCCATCGCTCGTGCGGTCGGTGTTCGACGCGACGCAGGGGACGCCGTTCTTCGTCGAGGAGCTGGCCGCGGCGCTGCGGGTAAGCGGGTCGCTGAAGCCCGGGCGCCATGGGCTCGAGCTCGCCCACCACGGCGAGATCCCGTTGCCCGATACGGTGCGCGACGCGGTGCTCATCAGCGCGTCGGAGCTGTCCGAGGAGGGGCGTGCGGCGGCAGAGGCCGCCGCGGTCGCGGGCGTGGTCTTCGACCTCGACCTCGTCGCCTCGCTCTCGAGCCCCGACGGCGTGGGCGAGCTGCTAGAGCGGGGGCTCGCGCGCGAGCAGGACGCGGGCAGCGCGATCTTCCGCCATGGACTGGCTCGCGACGCGCTGTATGCGGATGTCCCGTGGATGCGCCGGCGCAGGCTGCACCGGTCGCTCGCGGAGGCGCTCGAGGCAGCCGTCGCGCCCAGCCGCGTGATCGCCGCGCATTGGCTGGGCGCCCGCGACGGCGCCCGTGCACGCGTCGCGCTGCTGCGCGCAGCCGCCGAGTCCGAGGCGGTGCATGCGTTTCGCGACGCGGCTGCCGCTGGTCGTCAGGCGCTTGACCTGTGGCCGGAGGGCGAGGACGACGCGCTGCGGCTTGAGGCGCTCGAGCGCTATGCCGGCTGCGCCGAGCTGTCGGGCCAGCTGGCGGAGGCGACGCGCGCGTGGCGCGAGCTTGCATCCGTGCGGGAGGGGATCGAACAGGCGTCGGCGCAGCGTCGACTCGCGGCGGTGCTCGAGCTGCGCGGCGATCGCGAGCGCGCGTTCGCCGCCCGCGGCCTGGCGGCCGAGACCCTTGCCGCTAACGGCGCGCCGGGTGAGGCTGCGATCGAGCATCTTGCGATGGCCAACCAGCGCCGCACCGAGGCACAGCACGCAGAGGCGATCGCACTGGCCGAAACTTCGCGCGAGGAGGCCGATCGTGCCGGTCGTCTGGATCTGCGACTGCGGGCGCTCGGGCTCGAGGGCGTTGCGCGGGCCAAGGGCGGCGAGTACGAGGCGGGCCTTGCGACGGTGCGGGCCGCGCTGGCGGTCGCGCTGGAGCAGGATCTGACCGCTGTCGCCGCCGACCTCTACCAGCGTTTGAGCGTCACGCTGTATGACGCGGCGGACTACCCTCGCGCCGAGGAGGCGCTGGACACCGCGTTGGACCTGTGCCGGGCGACCGGCGACAGTGGCGTCGAGGTGGCGTGCGTGACGTGCATGGCATACGTCCTGCGTGAGCGCGGCGAGTGGCAGCGCGCGGCGCAGATCAGCCGCGACCTGATCGCCAGCGACACCGCAGCGTGGGCAGCCGAGGGAGTGCTGGGCGCGATCCATTGCTGGGAGGGCCGCATCAACTCGGCACGTCGGCTGCTGACGTCGTCGCTCGCGGTCTCCTCGCGGGTGCGCCACTACAACATGACGGTCGACTCGACCGCGGCGCTCGCACGCGTCGCCGCCGCCGAGGGGACGCACGACGAAGCCGCCGACCATTGCCGCTCGATCCTCGCGCGCTGGCAGGACAGCAACGATCATCACTACGCGCTAGGCGCCCTGCGCTGGGGCACGACGTACTTCGCGAGCCGCGGCGACCCTTCGGGCGCGCACGCGTGCGCGGAGGCCCTGAGCCGCGTCGCGTCGCAGACGGGGCACACGGAGGCGCTGGCGGCGCTCGGCTGCGCGATCGCCGAAACGGCGATGCTAGATGGAGACGCCGAGACGGCCGCCGAGCAGGCCGCCCGCGCCGCCGATCTACATCGCGGGCTGGACATGCCCTTCGAGCGCGCGCAGATCGAGCTGCGCGCTGGCGTCGCCCTCGCTGCCACGGGGGAGCGCGAGGCGGCGCTCGAGCGGCTTTCGAGCGCTTACCGCACCGCACGCAAGCTCGGTGCGCGCCCGCTGGCGACCGAGGCGGCACGCGAGGT
>JALZJA010000525.1 GCA_030860005.1 Actinomycetota bacterium | reverse complement strand
CGCCGGAGGGCGCGAACTTCAGGATCAGGTCGGTCGGGTGGCCGGCGCTGGAGGGCTCCACGATGCCGAAGGAGCCGCGCCGGCTCGTGCGCGCCGAGACCTGCGACTTGGCGTCGGTGATGAGCAGGACCTGCGCGGACCCACCGAACACCTCGGTCACCCGTCCGATGAGCGCCTGCTCGTTGATCACCGGCTGCCCTGTGCGGACGCCGTCGCTCGAACCCTTGTCGACGCGGATCGTGGCGTACCAGACGGTCGGCGACTGGACGATGACCCGCCCGGCCTTCGGCGCGTAGTCCTCCAGGCCGAGCGCGGTGTCGAGCTCGACCATGCGGCGCAGGCGGGCGTTGTCCACCTTGGCCGTCTCCGCGTCCACCAGGTTGCGGCGCAGCAGGTTGCGCTCGGCGCGCAGGTCCTCGACCTCGCCCTTGGCGCCGATCGTGTCCCCGAACCAGCCGAACAGGTCGCGGACGGGCTTGAGCGCCCGGCTGGCCCCGTCCTGGACCGGATTGAGCACCTCGCTGGCGCCCCGCTGCACGCCGTGCAGCGCTCCGCCGGCCGACTCCCCGAAATAGGCGGTCAGCAGGAACAAGGAGCAGCCGACGAGCAGCCCGAGGACCGCCCGCCGCCGCCGGACCATCTTGTCGTACACGAAGGAAGGATCTCCAAGGTCTGGGCTGGGGTCGCCATGCGCTCAGTAGCGGCGCCGGCGGCTCTTCGAATTCTTGCTCGTGCGGTGGATGACCTCGAACTCCTCCAGGGAGCGACCCGAGCCGACCGCGACACACGTCAGTGGCGACTCGGCGAGGTGTGCGGGCATCTGGGTCTCCTCGCGCAGGCGCTCGTCGAGCCCCTGCAGGAGCGATCCACCGCCGGCCAGCATGATGCCACGGTCCATGATGTCCGACGACAGCTCGGGCGGCGTGCGGTCGAGGGTCTCCTTGACCGCGTCGATGATCTGCCCGAGGGGCTCCTCCAGCGCCTGGCGAATCTCCTCGCTGGTGAGCACGACGGTCTTCGGGAGCCCCGAGACCATGTCGCGCCCGCGGATCTCGGCCTGCAGCTCCTCGGGCATCTGGTAGGCCGACCCGATCTCGAGCTTGACCTCCTCCGCGGTCTGCTGGCCGATCAGCAGCTTGTACTCGTGCTTGGCGTAGTTGATGATCGCCTCGTCGAGCTCGTCGCCGCCGATGCGGATCGACTGGCTCACGACGATGCCGCCCAGCGAGATCACCGCGACCTCGCTGGTACCGCCGCCGATGTCGACGACCATCGAGCCGGTGGGCTCCCCGACCGGCAGGCCGGCGCCGATCGCGGCGGCCATCGGCTCCTCGATGAGGTACGCCTGACGCGCGCCGGCCGACAGGCAGGCCTCCTCGACCGCCCGCTTCTCGACGCCGGTCACGCCCGACGGCACGCAGACGACGACGCGCGGGTGCGCCCAGCGGTTCTGGTGGACCTTCTGGATGAAGTGGCGCAGCATCTCCTCGGTCACATCGAAGTCGGCGATGACGCCGTCCTTCAGCGGCCGGATCGCCGAGATCGTGCCGGGGGTGCGGCCGAGCATGCGCTTGGCCTCGATGCCGACGGCGTGCACCTCGCCGCTGCGCGAGTCGATCGCGACCACCGACGGCTCGGACAGCACGATGCCGCGACCGCGCACGTACACGAGCGTGTTCGCTGTGCCGAGGTCAACGGCCATGTCGCGGCCACCGAAACCGGTGAGGTAGCTGAAGAATCCCATTCGAAAGAGGACGAGACCGCCGTCCGGAGGCGTGACGCCGGCTGGGAGTCTAGCGGCGCATTTGTCGCGCACCGCGCATCCCTCTACTTGTGCCTGAGGATAAGGCTAAAGTCGAGGTCGAGCAACGCGGCAACCGGCAGTCCGACGACGTTCAGGTAGTCACCGGTTATGCGGCGAACGAGTGATGCGCCTTGTCCTTGTATGGCATATCCGCCTGCACGTTCGCGCCATTCGCCGGTCTTCACGTACTGTTCGATCAGCGCGTCATCGAGCGGGCGAAACGTCACTTCCGTAGCCTCATGCACAACCTGAGTGTTGTCCGGCATGAGCAGCGCAAGCCCGCTGACGACCTCGTGCGTGCGTCCCGCGAGACGTCTCAGCGTCGCCGCGGCGGCCTCTTCGGAGGGCAGTTTGCCGACGATCTCGCCGTCGAGCACGACGACCGTGTCGACCCCGAGGATCGTGCTGCCCGGCCGCTGCAGCGCGGCCGCCTGCGCCTTGGAGAGCGCGTTGGCGCAGGCCACCTCGTCCGCCGGCCCGTGGGTGACCTCCTCGACGTCGACGGGCAGGACCTCGTGGTCGATGTTCAGCTGATCGAGGATCGCGCGCCGCTGCGGTGAGCGGCTGGCGAGGACGAGGGGAGCGCGCGGGGGGTCGGCTCGGTCGGTCGCCATCTGGCCGCGCACAGGATAGCGGCGCGATTCGCGCCCGGCCGCGTGGCGGGCCGGTGCGGATGGGAAGGGGACCGGATCGGGTCCTGCGGACGAGCTCCTCCCGGCCCCCTTCCACCGCACCAGCCACCAGCACGCCCCCGAGCACGAGCGTCTGGCCGTCCGCGGTACCGGCCCGGGCACTTCGCGCAGCGTTGGTGGCGGCTCGCCGTTGCGCAACCGGCCTTGAGAGCGCGCTCGCGATGAGGTCACGGACCTCATCGCGCCCGCTTGCGTTCGGGCTGCACGAGAGAACGAGACCCGCGTCGTGCTTGACTCGCAGCAGAGTGTCGGAATGCGCGAAGAGGTTCCTCCTATGTCAAGCAGGTCATGGTGATGGCGCTGCGGCGGCGATCGACTCACGGTTCTCGGGCACCGTGGGTGAGGACGCGGTGAAAGCGTCGTGCGAGGTGGCGTTTGAGGCAGCGGATGGCTTCGCGTCGGCTCTTGCCTTCGGCTTGTTTGCGCTCGAGGTAGGCGCGGGTGGCGGGGTCTACGCGCGCGCGTGTGATGGCGATGATGTGCAGGGCGTGGTTGAGTTGGCGGTCGCCGCCGCGGTGTAGTCGGTGTCGGTCGCGTTGGCCTGAGGAGGCCGGGATCGGCGCGACGCCGGCTTGGCGAGCGAAGCTCGCTTCGCTTTTGAAGCGCTCGGCGCCGGCGGTCCGCCCGATCAGTAGCGCCGCGGTCAGCGGGCCGCAGCCGGTCTCTGAGAGCAGCTGCGGGCAATGGGCTTTGACGAGCTGGCGCAGCTCGGCCTGCAGCGCGGTGATGCGGCGCGTAAGCGTGCGGATCTGTGAGAGCTCCTCGCGGGCGACCCTGACGCGGGTGTCGAGCGGTAGGCGTCGCAGGCGCCGGTCGATGCGGTCGAGCTGCGCCGGTCGGTCAAGGCAGCGCGGCTTGAGCGAGGCCTCAAGCTCGGGGCACAGCAGCACCAGATGCCAGCGCAACCGGTTCTGCATGCGGGTGCGCTCGGCGACGAGGTCGCCGCGGTGGTCTGAGAGCAGCCGGATCGCCATCTTGTCCTCATCGAGGTAGGCGGCCGCGAACGCGTCGGGGCCGTCTTTGACGACCGCCCTGGCGACCGCCAGCGCGTCGATCTGATCAGACTTGCCCGGCTCGCGCTCAGCACGCCGCGACTCACCCATCCGATGCGGCGCCACCCGCACGACGCGCTCGCCGGCCGCCAGCAGCGCCTGCTCCAGGCGCCGCGAGACGTGCCGGCAGTCCTCGATCGCCCACACCCTCCCGGCATCGAGCTCGCGCGCCCAGCACAGCGCGGCGAGATGGCCGGCCTGATCGGCGGTGATCTCACGGCCGCCCGCGACACGGCCGGTTCCCTCGTCGACGGCCGCCAGCGCATGCGAGCGCTTGTGGGTGTCCGTCCCGATCACGATCATCTGCACCATCCCCTTCGTTGAATTTGGACGACGAAGCGGATCTCCGGCGGACAGCCCTCACTACGGGGCACACGACTGGGGCGCTGCCACGCTCCTATTAGGTCACGCCGAAGGTCCTCGGGCGGCGACGGGCGACAGAACCTTTGCCAGTCAGACCAACCGGCCGACGCGCACTGTGTGAGTCAGCCCGCCGCCCGCCCGAGAACCAACCGAACGCGTCGGACGTCACCGCACCGACACCGGCGACGATGACAGTGAGCGCACTGTGACAGCAGCAGTGCGGGTGTGGCGTGTTGGCGCTGTTGGGAGGAGGCTGGGCGTGCTCACCAGTCCTGGAGGGATATGCACGTGCTTGACGCTGCTGGTCGCCGTCGCTCGCCCGCGACGTTGCCGGGCGCTGACCCACGGGCGCTCGCTGATGCGGCGCGCGGCGCGATCCTCGTGCGTCCGGGCAAGGGCGACAAGCGTCGCGAGGTCGGATGAACCAATGGGGCTGGGAGCAGCTTCACCCGTGGGTTTCCTATCGTGTGGAGATCCCCGTCGGAGCGCTGTTCTGCCTCATCGACCGCGGCAGCCGCGGCCGGCCGCTGTCTGCCTCCAACGCTCGACACCAGCTACAGCGCACTGCCGCGCGGGCTGGTGTGCGGCGGCGGTTTGCGCCGCAGCTTCTGTAGTCACGCGTCCACGATCACGTCGTCAACGCGACTGGCTTTCCACGCGGTTGGATCAGGCGGTTGGATCGTCTCGCTTGTCGCGACGGGGTCGGGTAGGCGTTGGCCGAGCGAGGCGATCTCGTGTGCATAAGCGTCAACCGCTTCGCGGATGCGCTTCGAGACTTCGTCGTGGGTCGTGCCGAGAGCCACGACACCAGGTAGATCGGGGAGGTAGGCCCCCCATCCACCGTCCTCGGCTCGTTCGATTACCACTACGTACTCGCTCATCGCAGATGCTCCAGTCCGCTTGCCCTGCGAATGCTAGACAGCGATCCGACCGGGACCGAGTCGCTGTCCTTTCCTGCCACCACGATACGGGCTGACTGGCCCGGCTTGCCCCACACCTCGTGCGATCCGCGCTGCCGCAGGACTTCCCAGCCGGCGGCCTGCAGCGCTGAACGAACCTCGCGGTACTTCTTGGGCATCACGCGAACGCTACGTCGCCGAACAGACACGCTGCCCACCTCGGCAGCGCCGTGCCGCAGAGCGCGAAATCCCGCACTGTCCTGAGCCGATGCGTTGCCTGAAGCGGTAGTGCAAATAGCCAGCGCGGTGAGCTTCAGGCGTGACCAGCACCGCTGAACCCCTCGGTTCGTAGCGCCGTGGCGGCATCCGGATAGGGCTTGAAGCGGGCGATCCGATCGTCGCGGAACGTGAATGCCGCGGCACCGTCGTCGTGTCGCTCGACGACCGCATCGTCCTCCTCCACGGAGCGCCACTCGATGGGCCCCACAGAAACGACGGTATCGCCATTGAAGCTGTAGTCCTGCGGACCCACGTGGAGCCGCACACCGAACGTCTGCTTGGCGACCAGATCGCGCAGTGCGGAGACGCCATGCTGTACACCCCGCGGCGTCACCACCTCGATCTCCTCGTGTGCGAGTCCTGATAGAGCGTCGGCATCACGGGCGTTCCATGCCGCCCGCCATGCCTCGAGGACATCGGCACGCTCCACCGCCGCGAGTCTACGAGCCGATCGGCTCGCAGATCAAGTGCGGCCCAAGAGGACACGCGCGGCCGCGAGGTTGTCCGGATCGTCGTGGAACTTCGACGGCAATCCCGGTGGTGTGATGGTCAGACGGTAACGGGCTCGGCGACCTCTTGGCGGTCGAGGTTCTTCGGGGCGGCGACGGTGGCGTGGCGCTCGATCGCGATGACGAGCTTGGCGAGGTCGCGGTAGCCGATGATGCGCCGGAACTGCTGCTCGGCGACGAGCATCCCG
>JALZJA010000487.1 GCA_030860005.1 Actinomycetota bacterium | reverse complement strand
CGGTCGACGCGCGCGTCGACCTGACCGTGCGTCAGACCATGTTCTCGCTCGTCGTGACGATGACGACGGCGGTCGGCAGCGCGCTCGTGCTCGGCTTCGGTGCCTACCACGTGCTGAAGGGGCGGATGACGGCCGGCGAGCTGCTTGTCGTGATGGGCTACATCACGGCGCTCTACAAGCCGCTCGAGCAGATCAGCCAGACGGTCTCGAGCCTCCAGCAGCAGTTCATGAGCCTGCGCAACGCGCTCGACCTGCTCGACACGGAGCCGGAGATCGTCGAGCGTGCGGACGCGATCGCAGTGGGGCGCGTCGCCGGCGACGTCGCCTACGAGCACGTGACCTTCGGCTACGGCGGGCGGCCCGGCACCCTGAAGGACGTCTCCTTCGAGACGACCGCGGGGTCGCGCGTAGCCGTCGTCGGCCCGACCGGCGCCGGCAAGAGCACGCTGCTGCACCTGCTGCCGCGCTTCTACGACCCCCAACGCGGGCGCGTTCGGATCGACGGCCACGACGTCCGCGACCTGTGCCTCGAGGGGCTGCGCGCGCAGATCTCGATCGTCCAGCAGGAGCCGCTGCTGTTCGCAGGCACGATCGGCGCGAACATCGGCTACGGTCGCCTCGACGCCACCGAGGATGAGGTCGTCGAGGCGGCGAGCGCGGCCAACGCGCACGACTTCATCAGCGCGCTGCCGAAGGGCTACGACACCGAGCTCGGCGAGCGCGGCGCGCAGCTCTCGGGCGGCGAGCGCCAGCGCATCGCCGTTGCGCGCGCGTTCCTGAAGGACGCGCCGATCCTCATCCTCGACGAGCCGACGTCGGCGATCGACTCGCGCACGGAGGTCGTCATCCTGGAGGCGCTCGCGCGGCTCATGGAGGGGCGTACGACGTTCATGGTCGCCCACCGCCTGTCGACGATCCGCAACTCGGACCTGATCCTCGTCGTCAACGACGGCGCGATCGTCGAGCAGGGCACGCACGAGGAGCTGCTCGATGCCGGCGGCCTGTACGCCGAGCTGCACGACGCCCAGCACGGCGCGCCGCGCCGCCAGGCGGCGGCCGCGATCGGCGCAGACGGCCTGTCGGAACTCACGAAGGCGATCGCCGAAGGGCACGAGCGCGGCGGCGAGCTGGGCGGCCCGGCGCTCGCCGAGCTGGCGCGTGCGATGGCGACCCGCGACGCCGGCGGTGCGGCGCTCGCCGACGACGGTCAGGAGGCCGTGTGGTTGCTTGCGGGCGCGACGTGGCCGCTGCTGCGCGACGGCTCGCCCGAGCGCCTGCATGAGCTCGCCACCGGCGGCGGCAACGGCGCGCGCGGGCTCGACGAGGCTGCCGAGATGGCGCGTCAGATGCTTTCCGACCTCGGTCTCGAGGCCCCCGCCCCCGCCCCCGCACTCCACGAGATACTGCGATGACCCGCAAGATCGTGCTGCTGGGAATGATGGGCAAGATGCCCGTGCCGGGCGTCCTGTGGCAGACGCTGCACTACCTGCTCGGCCTCCAGCAGCTCGGCTTCGAGCCGTGGTACGTCGAGGCCAACGCGCGCACCCCGACGATGCTCATGCGGCGCTCGACCGACGACGGCTCGGCGCTCGCGGCGGGGCTGATCGAGCGCGTCATGCGCTCCAACGGCCTCGGCGACCGCTGGGCCTATCACGCGCTGCACGACGACGGGCGCTGCTACGGGATGAGCGAGCAGGCGCTGCGCCGCCTGTACCGCGAGGCCGAGGTGGTCATCAACCTGCACGGCGGGACCAAGCCGCGGCCGGAGTTCGGCGATCGGCTCGTCTACCTCGAGACCGATCCGGTGCGGCTGCAGGTCGAGCTGCACGACGGCGTCGCGGAGACGTTCGAGTTCCTCTCGGCGCACAGCGCGTTCTTCACCTTCGCCGAGAACCTCGGCCGTCCCGGCTGCCGCCTGCCCGTCTGCGAGCGCTTCGACTTTCGGCCGACGCGCCAGCCGGTCGTGCTCGAGCGCTGGGCGCAGCCTCTCGAGGCTCGCGGCGAGACCTTCACGACCGTCGCCAACTGGCATCAAGGCTGGCGCTCGGTGCGGTTCGGCGGCGAGACGTACGGCTGGAGCAAGGACGAGCAATGGGGCGGCTTCCTCGATCTCCCCGCCCGCACCGGCCAGGCCTTCGAGCTTGCGCTCAGCGGCTATCGCGACGAGCACCGCACAGCGCTCGAGGCCAACGGCTGGCGCGTGCGGGCGGCGCTGGACTTCGGCACCGCGACAAACCCCTACCGCGACTACATCGCGGGGTCGCGGGGCGAGTTCACCGTCGCCAAGGACCAGAACGTGCGTCTGCGCAGCGGTTGGTTCAGCGATCGCAGCGCCACCTATCTGGCCGCGGGCCGCCCGGTGGTCACCCAGGACACCGGTTTCGGTTGCGCTCTCCCCACCGGCGAGGGTCTGTTCGCCGTGTCCGACGTCGAGCAGGCGGCGGCGGCCATCGAGGCGATCGAGTCCGACCGCGCACATCACACGCGAGCGGCGACGGAAGTCGCTCGCGAGCACTTCGCGGCCGGGCGCGTGCTCGGACGACTGCTCGACGACCTCGGGATCGCCGCGGGGGCGCCGGCCGGCGGCGCGGTCCAGCGCGGCCGCATTCCCAGCGGCGACGAAGCATCCAACAAACGGAAGGCCACCATGAAGCTGACGAGCGTGATCATCCCCTGCTACGACCTCGGCCAGTACCTCGACGAGGCAGTGGACAGCGTGCTCGCCCAGACGCACCCACCCGACGAGCTGATCGTCGTGGACGACGGATCGAAGGACGAGCACACGCTCGAGGTTCTGAACGCTCTCCGCGGCCGCGGGATCATGGTCTTCCGCACGTCGAACCGCGGCGCGCCGAGTGCGCGCAACTACGGCGTCGAGCGCGCCCGCGGCGAGTACATCGTCTGCCTGGACGCCGACGACATGCTGCTGCCGCAGTACCTGCAGCGCACGGTGGCGGCAATGGACGCGTCGCCCGAGGCGGGCGTCGTGGCCACGCAGCTCGAGTTCTTCGGGGATGTGACCGGCACCTGGTGCCCCGTCCCGTATTCGCTGCCGACGATGCTCTGGAAGAACTGCCTGCCGAGCGCGTCGCTCTTTCGCCGCCGCTGCTGGGAGGACGCCGGCGGCTACACCCCGGAGCTCGAGGCGTGCCACGACTGGGACCTGTGGCTGTCGATCGTCGAGAGGGGCTGGAAATGGCAAGTCGTCGAGGAGCCGCTCTATCGCTACCGCCGCCGGAGCGGCTCGATCTCCGAGCACCGCGAGGCACATCGCCCGCGAATCATCGCCGCGATGATGCGTCGCCACCAGGAGACCTACGCCGCGAATTCGATCGACGCGATCGTCGAGCTGGACGGGAAGCTGAAGGAGACCACCGAACGGCTGCAGCGGTTCAAGCGCGACAACGCCAAGCAAGCTGCCCGCCTGCGCGCGCTCGAGGAGGCGGCGCGGCCGCCCGAGGACGAGCAGACCGAACCCTTCCGCGCCTTCATCGACGCGCACCTGCCCGATGATGCGACGGCACTCGTGGTCTCGAAAGGGGACGAGAGCCTGCTCGAATTGAAGGGCCGCCGGACGTGGCACTTTCCGCGCCGTGCCGACGGCCGCTGGCTCGGGCATCACCCGCGTGGAGACAAGGAAGCGATCGAGATGCTCGAGGAGCTCCGGGCTGCGGGCGCCGAGTACCTGTGCTTCCCGCCGAAGGAGCGTTGGTGGCTGCACCGCTACGACGAGCTGCGCAAGTACCTCTCCCAGACGTACTCGGTGCTGGCCAACGCCGAGGAGGGCATCGTTTTCGACGTCCGGCAGGAGATCCGCCGGCGGAGCTTCTCGGTCGTGATCTGCACCTACCGCCGGCCGGAGCTCGTCGCCGAGGCCATGCGCTCGGTGTTCGCTCAGCAGTACCCCAAGGATCGCTACGAGCTGATCGTGGTGAACAACGACTCGCCCGACGAGACCGAGAAGGTGGTGCTCGAGGCGGCGCGGGACTGTCCGGTGCCGTTCACCTACCTGATCGAGAAGCGCAACGGCCTCTCCTACGCGCGAAACACCGGGATCGCGGCGGCGAGCAACGAGTTCGTCGCGTTCCTCGACGATGACGCCATCACCTGCCGCGACTGGATGGCCACCTTCAACGGCGTGATCGACGAGCACCACGCGCTCGTCGTAGGCGGCCGGGTGGAGAAGGCGTTCGAGGAGGGTTTCGAGCCGCCCTCCTGGCTCGAGCCCCAGTACGTGAAGCATTTCTTCGGCATCAACTACCGCGATCGCGGTCGCAAGGAGAAGGTGTTCCGGATCCGCTATCCGCTGTACCTGACCGGGGCGAACCTGGTCTACGCGCGCCGCCTGTTCGACCACTTCGGCGGCTTCGACCCACGGCTCGGTCGCGACGGCAAGAGCCTGCTCGGCGGTGAGGAGTCCTACCTCAACATGGTGCTCGACAAGCACGACATCCCGATCTACTACACCGACGACGCCTGGGTGGACCACCACATCCAGAGCTTCCGGGTGACCAAGGAGCATCTGCGCAGCAAGGCGTACTGGTCCGGAGTGACGAACGCGGTGATGCACCCGATGTTCTTCGGGTTCGAGGAGGTGCGGTCGCGCTGTGCGAACAATCGCAAGGAGATCCGCCGCCGCCTGCGCGAGATTCGCCAGGAGCCCCGCAGCCCCGAGACCTTCAGCCGCGAGCTGCGGCTGATCTACAACCTCTCGTTTCTGAAGAAGTTCGCCCTGCGCTACGCCGAGCATCGCCTCGGCCGCCATGCGGCGCAGCCGGCACAGGTGTCGTGGGGTACGGAAGAATGGATCGCCGAGGCCCGTGACTGGCCGGACGGCGTGGCGAAGTACGAGCGCCTTCGCGAGCTGGCGGCGCAGGCAGGTGACGCCGGCCTGGCCGCCGAGGCCGAGCACCGGCTTGCGGGGCGCGCCACGGCGCGCGGCGGGTCGCTCACAGGAGCGCCCGTGCAACTGAGCCGGCCGGAGTACGACCGGCTGGTGACTCGTGTGCGTGAGCGGATCGTCTCCTGTGTGCCCCCCGGAGCGACGGTCGCGATCGCCAGCAAGGGCGACGAGGCGCTGCTGCAACTGGAGGGTCGCCACGGCCGGCACTTCCCGCAACTCCGCGACGGCACCTACGCCGGTTTCTACCCCGAGGACGACAGGGCGGCCGTGAGCCACTTGGAAGAGCTGTACGAGGGCGGGCTGACGCACCTCGTGTTTCCGTCCACCGCGCTCTGGTGGCACACCCACTACCCGGGACTGAGACGGCACCTGGACGACCGCCACGAGCGGGTCCTGCTGGACGCGGAGACCTGTGTGATCTACAGACTCGCCGAGCCCGCTGCCGACCTGACCGAGCCGGGGTGCCCGCCTTTGGTTGCAGCCGTGAACGGTGGATCGGGAGGAACGAGCTCATGACGCAAGCCACAGCTCAACCCGCAGGGACGGCGTTCGAGTGCCCGGTCTGCCGGGCCTCCCTCACGGCCTTCGAGCCTGCGGGTCAGCGCAAGGGCGCGGTCTGTCCGTGCTGCTCCTCCCGCGAGCGCCACCGCGCGCTTTGGATCCTGTTCGCGGAGCGGCCCCACCTGCTCTCCACCGCGCGCTCGCTGCTGCACTTCGCGCCGGAGGACTTCCTGCGTAAGCGTCTCGCGGCGATCCCCGCTCTGCGCTACATCACTGGCGACCTCGACCCGCGCAGAGCGGACCTGCCGCTCGACTTGATGGACCTCAAGTTGCCTGATGAGGCCTTCGACGCGGTGCTGTGCTCGCACGTGCTCGAGCACGTGCCCGACGATCGTCTGGCGATGCGCGAGCTCCATCGGATCGTCAAGTCCGGCGGATGGCTGATCGTGATGGTGCCGCTCGACGTCTGGCGCACGCAGACCTACGAGGATCCGGCGATCACCGATCCCGAGCAGCGCCTGCGCGCCTTCCGCCAGGAGGACCACGTGCGCCTCTACTCGCCCGACATCGCCGAACGCCTCCGTGGCGCCGGCTTCGACGTCGAGGAGGTTCCCGTCGCGGAGTCGGTGGGCACCGAACGCGCGCGACGCCATGGGCTGCTGCGCTCGGACCACGTGTTCATCTGCTGCAAGCGGGGCGGCTGAGTCGTGCGCAGGAGATCGAAGCTCGGCCTATGGCGCGGAGCGGGCGCCGCCACCTCCGGAGGGGGCATAGCGGGCATGAAGATCAGCCGCCGTCACGAAGTCGCCGCCGGGCGGAACGCCCTCCTTCACCGCCTCCCAGTCGTCGGCGGGCGGCTCGGGCTTCAGGCTCAGTCGCAGCGGCCTGTTCGGTCCGGGACGAGCCCAGACGTCCGAGACCTCCAGCGGAAAGTCCGGACCATTGCACGGCGCGGGGTACGGACGGGCGCACCGCTTCCAGAGGAGGTAGCGAGCCGACGGCAACCCCACCACATTGACCTTCGAGAGGGCCACCCGCCCCACGGGCGCGCGGTCGCCTCGCAGGAAGAGGCCCTGGTAGGTGGTGGTGCCGGTGAAGCGATGGACGCGCAGCTCCCCGACGCCGCCCGGAGTCTGGATCACGTCGGGGTGGTTGTCGGTGAAACGCTTCTCGTCGCGGGCGTGCACACCCGCGACCCGCGTGTTCTGGATCTGCACGACGGCTCGCGGCGCCGCCACCTGGATGCCCTCGGACAGGTCCCCGCCCGCGTTGTCGATGAGCAGGCCCTCGATGTGCACGGTGCCCGTCTGGCCGCTGAGCCCAAGCCCGCGACGATCGGCGACAGTGGCCCCGGCGCCCGCCGGCGGAATCGTGATGTGGCCGCCGACCAGCACCACGTTGCGGCCTCCGATGATCTGCAGTCCTCCCCTCTCTGTGAGTGGCATTCTAAGCACGATCCGGTAGTCCCGGTCCGCTGCGAGCCGTACGGTGCCGCCGCCGGCGCCGACCCGCACGACCGTCGGCTTCACCAGGCGGGGAGCGGGCCAGCGAAGCGTCCAGTCGGAGTCGCGAGCGGCCTCTCGCCCGCACGAGCTCGCGAGCCCCGCCGCGAAACCGGCGAGTGCCACGAGCCAGGCGTTCCGCCACGGCGGGCGTCCGGTCGGGGTCAGATCGCGAGCTGCCAGCAGGCGGTCCAGCCTAGGCGGGAGGGCGCGCGCGACGCCGCGCACAACACGACAAAGGAGCGCACATGAGCGCAGAGTACAAGCAGGCGGAAGGTGGAATCTACGGTCGCTTCTGGGACCACTACGTAGAGAACCTCTCGGAGAAGCTGAGCCACGGAGACGACGGCGCGCTCGATTGGCCGGGGGACGAGTGGGGCTCCCCGGCCGCGTGGAGCGCGCGTTTCGCGGATCTCTTCGAGCCGGCGGTCGGGGAGTGGCGCCGCGCGGTGGAGATCGGTCCCGGTTCCGGGAAGTACACCCTGAAGGTGCTCGAGCGCACGCCGGACGTAGCGGTGCGCGCATACGACACCAGCGCGAAGTTCCTGCAGGTGTGCATGCAGCGGTGCGAGCAGCACGTGAGCTCGGGCAGGTTGAGCCCGAACGTCCTGCACGCCGTTGACCCGGCGCAGCTGCTGGACGACCTCGACGCGGCGGACTGGCGACGTCAGGTCGACGGCTTCGTCTCGATCGACGTCATGGTGCACATCGACCTTCAGTACTTGATCGTCTACTGGCTCACCGCGGCCCTCGTGCTGCGACCGCAGGGCCAGCTCGTGATGACACTGAACGACATCACGCGCGAGTCCGGGTTCCAGAAGCTGCTCGCGGACATCGAGTGGACGTTTCCCTCACAGGGACGACCGCTCGGCAGCGGCAAGTTCGAATGGCTCAGCCCGGATATCGTCAAGTCGATCCTGCCGCGGCTCGGCTTCCGCGTCGTAAAGCTGTCCGAGGCAGGGCGCGATCTGCACGTGGTTGCCGAGCTCGCGGATCCTGCGCGAGCGGACACGCTGGAGGCGTACCTGCGCCCGAAGGGCTCGTGATGGAACTGGTCGACTCCACCTGTCCCCCGCTCGATCCCGCCCGCGGCGAGCCCAACAAGCAAACGGTCGATTTCTTCAAGGCCAGCGGGTGCCGCACGTTCGCCGAAATCGGCGTCTACAAGGGCGACACCAGCCGGAAGATCGCCGACCATCTGGCCGGGAAGGGAGAGATCCACCTCTTCGACTTCGACGACAACGTGGCCCGCGTGGTGTCGGGGCTCAGGGCCGCGGGGCACGAGAACATTGTCGCCCACGGCAACTCCCGCAAGCTCATGGACTCCTACAACTGGAGCTTGATGCGGCTTCTCCGCGAACACCCCGAGCCGTTGTTCGACTACGTCTTTCTCGACGGTGCGCACACCTGGGGGTTCGATGCGCTCGCGTTCCTGCTGCTCGACCGCCTGCTGGTTGACGGCGGCTGCATGGACTTCGACGACTACTGGTGGACCGCCGCGCGCTCGCCGACCATGAACCCGGAGGTCTTTCAGGCGACGAGCAAGCTCTACACGGAGGAGCAGATCGAGGAGCGACAGGTCGCGCTCGTGGTGGATCTGCTGGTGCGAAGGGATCCGCGCTACGAGGAAGTGGTGGAGAACAAGATCTTCCGCAAGCGGTCGCCTTGAGCCCTCCGCTCGTCAGCGTCTGCGTTGCTACGCGCAATCAGGCCGCCTATCTCGGGGGCGCGCTCGCGAGCGCGCTCACGCAGGACGTCGAGTTGGAGGTGCTGGTGCACGACGACGCATCGGCGGACGGCACGGAGTCGGTGGTCAAGGAGATCGCCGACCCGCGCGTGCGCTACCTGCGCCACGAGCGTCCGCTGGGGGTCGCGCCCAACCGCAACACCTGTCTGGCCCACGCGCGTGGCCGCTACGTGGCATGGCTCGACTCGGATGACGAGTACCTGCAAGGCATGCTTGCCCTGCAGGTGGGCGTGCTCGAGGCGAGCCCGGGCATCGGCCTCGTGCACGGCGGCTTCCACGTGATCGGAGCGGACGGCGAGCGGTTGCGCGACTGGCCGGCTCCGCTCAGGCGAGACACCGTCGAGCCGGCACACCAGGCATTCAGGAACCTGATCGCATCCAACGAGGTTACGACTTCGACGGTGGTGATCCGCCGCTCCTGCCACGAGGCGATGGGCGGGTTCCGGCCGGGCGTCGGGGCGAGCAGCAGCGACTGGGACGCGTGGCTGCGCATCGCTTTGCGAACCGACGTTGCCTACACGGCCGTGCCGGTCTCCCGCTACCGCCAGCACGCGGCCACGATCTCAAGGGGGACCTCGGCGACCGGAGAGCGGCTGCGATGTGACGTCGCCGTCGTGCGCAGCGTGCTCTCGGGCGAGCGCTCACGGATACCCGATCCGCGCCGGGCCGCGGCCATCGCCGGCGCCGCGCTCGCGGGCAAGGCGCTCGCCCACGCCGGCGATCTCCAGACGCGCGGCCACCGCCGCGAGTCCATGCGCGCGGTCGCGTTGGCCGCCCGGCTGGCGCCGCGCCCGCTGGCCCGATTCGTCCCGCGGCTCGTGACGAGCACTGCGCGCGGCGATGCCTACGGCTGCTATCGCACGAACAAGGCGATGCTCGCGCGGCTTGCCGACGTCCTCGAGGGCACACGACACGGAGAGAGGGTGCGCGCCAGCGCCGCCGTGGACTCCGACTGGGAGGCCGTGCTCGCCCGCGCGGCCGACGCGGTCCGACGGGTGGTGCCGGCCGACGCGTGCGTGGGTGCGGTGACCAAGTGGGACCCCACGCTGCTCGCGCTGAGCGCCCGCCGCGGCCGCAACTTCCCCGACCGCCGCCGCCTGCCCGACGGCTACCCGCGCGACGGCGACGCGGCCGTGGCGCACCTGGAGGACATGCGCGGGGATGGGATCTCGCACCTGGTCCTGCCGAGCGCTTCGTTCTGGTGGCTCGAGCACTATCCCGCCCTGGCGCGCCACCTCGAGGAGCGCGCCGTTCGGCTGTGGCGCGACGAGGACTGCCTGATATACGAGTTGCGGGCGTCTCCATGACCACGCTCGGGCGCCTGACGATCGCGGGATCGATCGCCCAGAAGCCGCACCAGGCCGGGCACTCCTGGCAGTTCCTGCAGTACCTGCTGGGCTTCCGCCGCCTCGGCTGGGACGTCCTGTTCGTCGACCGCCTGGAGGACGGGCTGTGCCGCGACGCCGACGGGCGGCGGTGCCCGCCTGAGTCGTCGGTGAACCTGCGCTACGTTGACGCGCTCATGCGCGAGTTCGAGCTCGACGGCGCCTGGTCGGTCGTGCTCGACGGCGGTCGCCACGCCGGGCTGCCGCGCGAGCGCGTGCTCGAGCACGTGCGCGACTCCGAGCTGCTGCTGAACGTCATGGGCTTCCTCGCCGACGACGAGCTGCTCGGCGCGGCGCGCCGCCGCGTCTTCCTCGACACCGATCCCGGCTTCGGCCAGATGTGGCGCGACCTCGGTCTCGTCGACATCTTCGCCGGCCACGACGCGCATGTGACGATCGGCGAGCGCATCGGGCGCGAGGGCTGCACGATCCCGACCTGCGGCCTGGACTGGATCACGACGCCCCAGCCGGTCGTGCTCGAGGGCTGGCCGGTCGCGCCCCCGCCGGCGCGCGAGACGTTCACGACGATCGGCCGCTGGCGCGGCGCCTACGGGCCGATCGACCACGGCGGCCGGCGCTACGGCCTGCGCGTGCACGAGTTTCGCCGCTTCGCCGATCTGCCGCGCGCCTGTGGCGGCAGCTTCGAGCTCGCGCTCGACATCGACCCCTCCGAGACCGCTGACCGCAAGCTGCTCGCCGACGGCGGCTGGTCGCTCGTCGATCCCGCGCGCGCCGCGGCGACCCCGCGCTCCTACCGCGACTACATCGCCGCGTCGGCGGCCGAGTTCATGGTCGCCAAGGGGATCTACGTCGACAGCGCGAGCGGCTGGTTCAGCGAGCGCAGCATCTGCTATCTGGCGAGCGGCCGCCCGGTGCTCGCCCAGGACACCGGCCTCGGCGACCTGTATCCGCTCGGCGAGGGCCTGCTCACGTTCTCGACGCTCGACGAGGCGGTCGCCGGCGTGGAGGCGATCCGCTCCGATCACGCCCGCCACGCCCGCGCGGCGCGCGCGATCGCCGTGGAGCGCTTTGACTCCGACCGCGTCCTGGGACGGCTGCTGGAGCGCCTGGCGTGAGGACCGTGTTCGTCAGCGGGGCGGTCGCGAACAAGCATCGCCTCGGCGGCAGCATCTGGGTGCGCATGAGCTGGGCCGAGGCGCTGCGCGACGCCGGCTTCGACGTCGTGTTCGTCGAGCAGATCGACGAGACCGCGTGCGTCGACGCGGGCGGTGCCCCGGCGCGCTTCGAGGAGTCCGCCAACCGCACCGCGTTCGGCGTTGCGATGGCGGAGTTCGAGCTGCAGGGCGCGCTGCTGTGCCCCGGCCGCGGGAGCGGCGCGCGCGTGCACGGCATCGCGCTCGACGAGCTGCTGGCG
>JALZJA010000466.1 GCA_030860005.1 Actinomycetota bacterium | reverse complement strand
CGAGGAGCTGGGCCCCGACACGTGGCTGTTCTCCGCCAGCGGGGGGACCGACGTGTGCACCGCCTTCGTGGGGGGCGCCCCGCTTCTGCCTGTCCACCTCGGAGAGCTGCAGGGCCGAGCGCTTGGCGCGAAGGTGGAGGCCTTCGACGAGGAGGGGCACTCGCTGGTGGGCGAGGTGGGCGAGCTCGTAATCACCGAGCCCATGCCCTCGATGCCCGTGTGCTTCTGGAACGACCCCGGCGGCGCGCGCCTGCGCGAGGCCTACTACGAGATGTACCCCGGCGTCTGGCGCCACGGCGACTGGATCGAGATCACGTCGCGCGGCACGGCGGTCATCTACGGCCGCTCGGACTCGACGATCAACCGCGGCGGCGTCCGCATGGGCACGGCGGAGATCTACAGCGCCGTGCTCGCCATCGACGAGATCGTCGATGCGCTCGTCGTCGACGTGGCCCGCGAGGGTGCGGAGAACTGGATGGCGCTGTTCGTCGTGCTGCGCCAGCGTGAGACCGCAAGGCGAACCCTCGATCCGGACCTGCGGGCCGAGGTCGCGCGGCGGATTGGCGAGGACTGCTCACCGCGCCACGTGCCCGACGACGTGTTCGCCGTCGACGAGGTTCCGCGCACGCTCTCGGGCAAGGTGCTCGAGGTGCCGGTGAAGCGGATCCTCGGCGGCACCCCTCCCGAGCAGGCCGCGAGCCGTGACTCGCTCGCCAACCCGGCGGCGCTCGACTGGTTCGTGGACTTCGCACGAGCTCGGGGCTAGCGTGCCAAGCCGATCGTGAGCAGGAGCCGCGCGAAGAAGAAGCAGCGCCGGCGCGCGCGAGCGGCCAGCGGGCCCGCGGGCGCCGCGGGCGCCCAGGCCGGCGACGCCGGACAGGCGCGGCGTGAGCGCACGGCGCAGCGCGATCGCGAGCGAAGGCCCGAGGCTGCCGCTCGCGGCCGGGACCGCTTCGAGGTGCGAGACGGCATCGCCCGTCCCGAGCCGATCTGGTCACCGTTTCCGCTGACCGAGATCGGGATCCTCGCCGGCATGGTCATCTTCTTCCTCGGCCTGTTCGCCACCCCGGATCGCTCGCCTGAGCTCCTCGGCACCGGCGCGATCGTGCTCGCCGTCGTCGTCGGCGAGATGTGCCTGCGCGAGCACTTCGCCGGCTTTCGCTCACACAGCATCCTGCTCGCGCTGCTGCCCGTGACCGTCCTGCACACGTTCGTCGTCTACGCGATCACGCCGTCGTGGACCGGTCCGGTCGCGCTCGTCGTGGACCTCGCGCTCGCCGGCGCGCTGGCGTGGTTCCTGCATGGCCGCTTTCGCAGCGCGCACGCGGCCGCGCGCTCTGTCTCCTAACGGCTCAGAGCTGGTCTAGCGCTCGCCCGGCGTCTTCGTCGGATACAGCGAGACCGGAATCGAGAGGTCGAGCGCGGTTTCGACGATCCGCGACTGCTCGTTGACGTGTGCCGCCGGATAGCCCTCGCCCGGTGAGGCGCGCTCGGGACGCCCGATGTAGCCGAAGCGCAGGCTCTCCGGGAGGATCTGCATGAGGCGCGGGAACATGTGGGCGCGCGCGCCCATGTTGCGCGGCTCCTCCTGGACCCAGACGACCTCTTCGAGGTTCGGGTAGCTCTCGATGAGCTCGAGCACCTGAGCCTCGGGGAACGGGTACAGCAGCTCGATGCGGCCGATCGCGACGCCGTCGATCTCCTTGCGTCGGGGGTGGCCGACGAGGTCGTAGTAGATCTTGCCGGTGCACAGCGCCAGGCGCTTGACCGTGTCGAGCGGCACGCGTGGCTCGCCGAGGACGTGGTAGAAGCGCGCCTCGGACAGGTGCTCGATGCGGTTGGTCGCCTGTGGCAGGCGCAGCAGCGACTTCGGCGTCATGAGGATGAGCGGGCGCTGCTTGGCGATCCGCGCCTGGCGGCGCAGCAGGTGGAAGTACTGAGCGGGCGTCGTGACGTTCGCCACGCGCATGTTGCCCTCGCTGGCCAGCGTGAGGAAGCGCTCGAGGCGCGCGGAGGAGTGCTCCGGGCCCGAGCCCTCGTAGCCGTGGGGCAGCAGCAGCACGAGCCGCGACGTCTGGCCCCACTTCGCCAGGCCGCTTACGATGAACTGGTCGACGATCACCTGCGCGGCATTGACGAAGTCGCCGAACTGAGCCTCCCACAGCACGAGCGTCTCGGGCGCCTCCTGGCTGTAGCCGTACTCGAAGCCCAGGCACGCGACCTCGCTGAGCGGCGAGTTGTGCAACTCGAACGGTGCCAGCGCGCCCGGCAGCGACTGGATCGGGCAGAGCGTCTGTCCGGTCTTGGCGTCGTGCAGGACCATGTGGCGCTGGGAGAACGTGCCGCGCTCGGTGTCCTGGCCGGTGAGCCGGATCGGCGTGCCCTCCGACAACAGCGACGCGAACGCCAGCGCCTCGGCGTGCGCCCAGTCGATCCCGCCCGCCGGGCCGATCGCCTCGCGCCGTCGCTCGAGCTGGCCGACGAGCTTCGGATGCACGGTGAAGCCGTCCGGCACCTTGAGCAGCTCGTCGTTGAGCGAGCGCAGCCGGTCGGCGCTGACCGCCGTCTTGACGTCGGGCGACGGCGTGCGGTCGAGCTGGTATTCGCCCGTCGGCTGCTCGACCTCGCCGACCTCCTCGGCCGACTTGATCTGGGCCTTGAGGCGCTGGTGGCGCGTCGTGAGCTCATCCCAGACCTCGCTGCGCTTGCGCTCCACGTCCTCGGAGGTCACGACCCCCTGGTCGATGAGCTGCTGCGCCCAGATGTCGGCCACGCGCTTGTGGCGCTTGATGAGGGTCGCCATGTCGGGTTGCGTGTAGGCGGGCTCGTCGCCCTCGTTGTGGCCGAAGCGCCGGTAGCCGATGAGGTCGATGAGCACGTCGTGGCCGAACTCCTGGCGAAACGTCCACGCGAGCCGCACGGCGGAGATACAGCCCGCGACGTCGTCGGCGTTGACGTGGATGATCGGCACGTCGAAGCCCTTGGCGACATCAGACGCCCAGCGCGTCGAGCGGGCCTCGTCGGTATCGGTCGTGAAGCCGATCTGGTTGTTCTGGACCAGGTGCAGCGTGCCGCCGACGGAGTAGCCGTCGAGCGTCTGCAGGTTGAGCGTCTCGGGCACGACCCCCTGGGCCGGTAGCGCCGCGTCGCCGTGGAGGATGATCGGCACGGCCGCGTCGGTGTCGCGGCGCGCGTGCGGACCCAGGCGCTCGGTCTGCGCAGCGCGTGAGGCGCCGACGACGACCGGCCCGACGTACTCGAGGTGCGACGGGTTGGACTCGAGGTTGACGAGGATCGACGAGCCGTCGGGGAGCTGGTAGGAGCCCTGGGCACCGTGGTGGTACTTCACGTCGCCGGTGCCACCCTGCGGAATCGTCGTGACGGCCTCGAGCGTCGAGGCGCCCTCGAACTCCGCGAAGATCGTGTCGTAGGGACGGCCGAGGTTGTGGGCCAGCACGTTGAGCCGGCCGCGGTGCGCCATCCCGAGCACGACCTCGCGGCCGCCCTGCGTGGCGGCGAGCTGGATCACCTCGTCGAGCATCGGAACCGTCATGTCCAGGCCCTCGATCGAGAACTGCTTCTGGCCGACGTACGCCCTGTGCATGAAGCGCTCGAGCGCGTCGACCTCGATGAGGCGCCGCAGCAGCGCCTTCTGCTCCTCCGGGCTCAGCGGCCCCCGGAACGTGCCGGACTCGATCTTCTCCCGCAGCCACCCGCGCTGCAGGTGCGACGCGATGTGCTCGATCTCATAGGCGATCGTGCCGCAGTACGTCTCGCGCAGATGGGGCAGGGCGTCGGCGAGCGTCGCCCCCGGCACGTGCATGCGCAGGATCTTGGCCGGGATGCGGGCCATGATCTGGGGGGTCAGGCCGAGCGGCTCGGGGTGGAGCGCCGGATCGCCCTCGGGCTCGGTTCCGAGCGGGTCCAGCCGCGCGGCGAGGTGGCCGTGCGTGCGATGGGCCTTCAGCAGCGAGACCGCCGCTTGGACGGCCTGCAGCAGCTCCTCCGACGGCGGAGCGCCGGTGACATGATCGGTGCCGCTGTCGGTGTCGCGGGCGGCCGCTGCCGCGGCGGCGGGCGCCGGTGGCGCAGGGGCAGGACCGAGCACAACGCCGAGCTCGTCGAAGAGGCGCTCGTAGAAGTCGTGCTCGCCCTGCAGGTGCTCCTCGACGAGCTTGAGGAAGCGGCCGGACTCCGCGCCCTGGATGACGCGATGGTCGTACGTAGAGGTCATCGACATGACCTTCTCGGCGCCGATCATGTCGCCGACGGCAGCGAGGCCGACGGGATAGCCGATCGCGCCGGTGGCGACGATCGTTCCCTGCCCGGCCATGAGCCGCGGGACCGAGGCGATCGTGCCGATGGCGCCGGGGTTCGTGAGCGAGATGTTCGCGCCGGCGAGATCGTCGGCGGTGAGCGTGCTCTCGCGCGCCTTCGTGATGAGGTCGGCGAAGGCATTGACGAAATCGGGGAAGCTCTGGCGGCCCGCGTCGCGGATGACCGGGACCATGAGCGTGCGCGTGCCGTCCTTGCGCTCCACGTCGACGGCGATGCCGAGGTTGACCGCGTCGTCGTCGACGACGTGCGGCCTGCCGTCGATGTCGGCGAAGTGATGGGTCATGACCGGCATGTCGTCGCTGGCCGCGCGTGCGATCGCGTACGCGATGAGGTGGGTGAAGGAGACTCTGTGGCCGGCCGCCTTGAGCTCGTTGCGGCGCGCGTCCACGACGGTGACGGTCATCGTGCGCAGCGACGTGGCGGTGGGGACGCTGCGCGACTCGTCCATGTAGCGCGCGAGCATCGCGGCGGCGCCCTTGAGGGGCGTGGCGCCGGAGGGTGGCGCCGCGGGCGCGGCCTTCGCCGCGAGCACGTCGGCCTTCGTGACGCGCCCGGCGTAGCCGCTGCCCTTGACCCCGGAGATGTCGACGCCCTCGACGGCCGCGACGCGGCGCGCGACGGGGGAGATCGGCAACGCGCTGGTGGCGTCGCCGTCGCTGTCCGTGGCGTCCGCGACGCGGGTCACGCTGCCGTTGGTCGCCTTGGCCTCCCTGCTCTCGGGCGGAGCCTCGGGCCCCGCGCCGTTC
>JALZJA010000456.1 GCA_030860005.1 Actinomycetota bacterium | reverse complement strand
AGGCGCGGCGCGCGTACTGCGAGTGACAGTCCGCGCGGGCATCCTCGTCACCGGCACCGAGGTGCTGACCGGGCGCGTGTCGGACCGCAACGGCCCGTGGCTCGCCGATCGGCTGCTGGAGCTCGGGATCGACGTGCTGTCGATCATGGTTGTCGGCGACCGACCGGAGGAGATCCTCCGCGCGTTGCGCTTCCTGGCCTCGGAGGAGTGCGAGCTCGTGCTCACGAGTGGAGGACTGGGACCGACCGCCGATGACCTCACGGCCGAGGTCGTCGGCTGCTTCCAGGGCCGCGAGATGGTGCTCGATCCGAGACTCGAAGCGCGCATCGGGCAGATCCTCGAGCGGCTCATGGCGCGCCGGCCGGACCTCGATCGCGAGGCGATTGCGATCTCCAACCGCAAGCAGGCGGTGATCCCGGAAGGGTCGGAGGTCCTCGAGCCGGTCGGGACCGCGCCGGGACTCATCGTCCCGCCCGCCGGCGGCTCGGATGGCCCGGTCGTCGTCGTGTTGCCGGGGCCGCCGCGCGAGCTTCAGCCGATGTGGGACGCGGCGGTCGCGGGCAGTCCCGCGCTGGATGCCGTGCTGGGCGAGGGCGTCGAGCAGCGCCGCGACATGCTGCGGCTGTTCGGCATGCCCGAGTCGGAGATCGCGGCGACGCTGCGTGCGGCGGAGGATGCGGGGATCGCCCTCGAGCGCCTGGAGATCACGACGTGCCTGCGGCGCGGAGAGGTCGAGGTCGTCACGCGCTACGAGCCACAGCACGCGGAGGTGTACGCGCGGCTGGCAGCGTTCATCCGCGAGCGTCACGGCAAGACGCTGTTCTCCGAGGACGGCAGGTCGGTCGACGAGCAGATCTTCGCACTGCTGACCGGATCTCACCCGCCCGTGACCATCGCGGTCGCGGAATCGTGCACCGGTGGGCTCTTGTGCGCCCGCCTCACGGAGCGGCGGGGGTCGTCGGAGGTCGTTCGCGGGGGCCTCGTCGTCTACTGCGATGATGCGAAGGTCCGGCTGGCCGGTGTCGACCCCGCGTTGATCGCCGAGCACGGCGCGGTGTCCATCGAGGTAGCCGAGGCCCTGGCCGACGGGGCGCGCTCGCTCCTGGATGCCGACGTGGGGGTGGGGATCACCGGAATCGCCGGCCCCGGCGGCGGCACGGAAGCCAAGCCCGTCGGCCTCGTATGCATCTCGGTGTCGCACCGCGACGGGCGGCGGATGACGCGCAGCGTCAACCTGCCCGGCGGGCGCACCGACGTACGCGACCGCTCGACGACCGTGGCGCTGCATCTCGTGCGACGGCTGCTGCTCGCCGAAGGCTGATGAGCGAGCGCCTGCGGCTGTTCGTCGCGGTCGACCTGCCGCGGGACGTGCGTGCCGAGCTGGCGGGCTGGGCTGCGGGCGCGGCGCCGGCGGAGGTGCGGCGCGTCCCGGAGCAGAACCTGCACCTCACGCTCGCGTTCCTGGGTTCGCGTTCGCGGGAGGAGGCCGATGCGGTCGCTGCTCTGCTGCCCGTCGTGGCGGCGCCGGTCGGTGAGTTGCGCACCGCGGGCGCGCTGTGGCTGCCGCCGCGGCGACCGGGGGTGCTCGCCGTCGCGCTCGCCGGCATGCCGCAGCTGGAGGCGTTGCAGCGGTCGCTCGTCGGTGCGCTGGCCGACGCCGTCGGCCATGAGCCCGAGCACCGGCGCTTTCGCCCGCACGTGACGGTCGCGCGCGTGCGCCGCGGGAGACGCGGCCGCGCGACCGATCTGTCGCAACCACCGGCTTCGACGTTCGAGGCGGACGCGCTCACGCTGTACCGATCGCTCACCGGGCCGGGCGGTTCGCGCTACGAGCCGCTCGCGCGGGCGGTGCTGTGAGGCACCGCCCGGGGTACGAAACAGCAGCACTGAAAGCGGGTTCGTCGCGCCGTGGCGGGCCGCCGGGTCCGGCCAACGTGCACAAGTGACCTATCGCCAGCGGCGACGAGACGATGTGTCACGTCTGCATGACATACGTGCCCAAGTGACACTTGGCGGGTCGCCAACGAACGGTGGGTCACTTATGCACGCAGAACCCGTCTCGCACCCTCCTCGTTTATCGATGCAGTTCCGTGCCCCGCGCGGCTACGACTCTGGCCGAAGCGCCGCCGGGCACCGTCCCGGGATCCAGCCGTGCAGCCGCCGGTGATGCGGGTTGCGCGTGTGGATCGACCAGTAGCGCCAGATGAGCGTGCCGTCGCTGTTGGGGTCGCAGTACGCGAAGGAGTCGACCCGCGCGACGGGCGTGCCGACGCGCACCAGCCCGCGCGCGATGCCGCCGGCGTGGACCGAGGTCGTGTTCGACGAGAAGTAGACGACGTTGCCGTAGAGAGCGGCCTGGCGTCGTACTCGTCGACGCTGTTGGACAGCCGCGCGTGGGCGGTGGCGCCGACGTTCGGGTTCTTCAGCGGGCGGGTCTTGCCGCGCTCCTTGCGCGCCGGTCCACAACCGGTGCCGCCGCCGCGCTGGCGGTTGAATGCGCGCAGCGCTGTGCGGCCGGAGGGGGAGTTGCGAAGCGCCGCGCCGTCGATGAACGCCTGCGTGCCGCCGGGCGGCCGCGTCTTCGCGATGACCTGGACGAGCGGGAAGCGGCGCTGCTGGCGCAGGCTCGCGGCGC
>JALZJA010000448.1 GCA_030860005.1 Actinomycetota bacterium | reverse complement strand
GTCGGGCGCCTGCGACGAGCTCGCCGGCGGCGATCGGCGCATCGCGCTGTGGCAGCTCGGCGTGACGGCGCCGGCGCAGAGAGTGGGTGGATCTCGGCCGGCCGGACGAAGCCCGCGTTCTCAAGGGCGCCGGGAGGATGCCGGCGGCGAGCACGCTGTTCAGCTGGCGCTCGCGCTCGACCTGCCGACCGCCCCCGCGCTGCAGAGCCTGTCGGCCTGGGAGTCGATGGTCGCTGACTACGACACGGCCGGGCTGACCGCCGCCACCCACCCGCTCGGTTTGCTGCGCGGGCGCCTCGACGGGCAGCACGCCGTCCACGTCGGCGACCTCGCGCGCATGGATCACGAGGCGCCGGTCCGGATCGGCGGCCTCGTCGTCGCCCGCCAGCGTCCGGGGACCGCGCAGGGCGTCACGTTCCTGCTGCTCGAAGACGAGCACGGGACGGTCAACATCGTCGTGCCGCCGCGGATCTACGAGCGCGACCGGCTCACCGTGCGCACCGAACCGCTCGTGATCGTCGAGGGACGGCTGGAGCGCCATCCGGCCGCGAGCGGGACGACCAACGTCGTCGCGCGGGAGGTGGCGCGGCTCGACATCCCGGATCGCGTGACGGCGGAGGTGAAGGACTTCTCGTTGACCGCCGGCTTCGCCGGCGGTGCCGATGCGCTCGAGCTCGCGCGCCAGGCCGAGCTGCGTGCCGCCGCGACCCCCGCGGATGCGGGCGACGACTTCCGTGCGGTCGCGCCGCCCGTCATGAGCTTCGCGCAGGGTAGGCGGCGCTGAATGCGCCCGGCTCTCCCCGGCGCGCGGCGGCGCAGAGCGCCTGCATTCCGCCTCCGGACGCCTCGGTGAAGTAGATTGGCGCCGCATGGGAGCCCTGCTCTTCCTCTCCCTTTTCGTCGCCCTCGGGCTCGGCGTGGTGCTCGTCGCGATGCGCGGCGGGCCGCGGGGCTTGCGCGACACGCTCGAAGCGGAGCGCCGCAAGCCGCTTCACGCGGCCGAGTTCGCTATCACCGGAGCGATCGTGCTGTTCGGGCTCGTCGTTCCCGCGATCGTGCTGCTCGGCGACCAAGCGTCGGCCGGGCCGGGCGGCTCGAAGCTCAACGCCGCCGCGACCGAGGGGCGCGAGGTCTTCGCTCTGCGCTGCTCGCAGTGCCACGCCCTCGAGGATGCCGGCGCGTTCGGGCGTGTCGGGCCGGACCTCGACAACCTGCGGCCCAAGTCGTCGATCACCCTGGACGCGATCGAGAAGGGACGGGCGCGCGGGCAGGGACAGATGCCCGCCGAGCTGCTGGAGGACGAAGAGGCGCATGCCGTCGCGAGCTACATCGAGAGGGTCGCCGGCCGCTAGCGATCACCGGTTCGTCGGGCATCGACCCCGCAACGTGCGCAATTCCATCCGCAGTCTCCATCACACTGCGTGCATGCAGGGAAATACAGCGCTGCTACGATGGCGCCGCCAGATGCCGAGTTCCGGGGCCAGGGCACCGGAAGCGGGGGACCCACAATCAGGGGCGAATCGTCCGACTGGACGTAGCGCAGCTCTTTCAGCGCGAGCCCGTCAGCTAACCCCGTAGGCCTCAACCGAAAGAGGAAGACGACCGTATGGCACACGGGGAGCCCCGCGCTTGGTGGGCTGACGTTCAGCACCTTCGCAGCGACTACGAGCGCACCGATGAGGCGCGCCGCCGCGCCGATCAGGCCGATCTGGCGGTTCCAAGGCGTCGTACCGTCGAGATCCGCGGCCGCACCGTTCCCGCCCCGCCGGTCCCGCACGGGGTCGAGTTCGATCGTGCGGTCGATCTGCCGCGTCGCCGTCCGGCACGCCCGCCCGCCGAGCGGATGGGCGCCCATCCCGACCGGATGGCGCTCTGGGCGCTGGTCATGGGCGTGATGCTCATCCTCGTCGCCGTCTCGACCGCGGATGCGGCGACGGTCGGCGCGATCGCCGGCCGCTGACGACGTCGTAGCTCGCCGCAACCCGGCCCGACCAGCGCCGACCACGCTGGATCTCCGCTCCGCGGGGCCTACTCCGCGCTTATGAGCGCGTAACTGGGAGTGAGCCGGGGTTTATCCGATTGCGTAGAACGGAATAAGCCCTTGTGAGGGCACGGCTCACGGCCTAGACTTACTCGTCGTAAGCAACAAGCCCCAAGTAAAGTACCGGCACCGACGCCATCTCCCCCCGCGCCCCAGAAGGCATCTCATGAAGACACCGATGAGCAGGTTCCAGATCCACGACGACTTGACGGCGCCCGAGGGCTCGGTACCCGTGCTGCGCGGCGCGCTTGCGACCGGCGGCCAGCTGCCGAACTTCCTCGGCGTGCTCGCCGGCTCCCCCGCTGCCCTGCGCGGATACGCGCGCTTCCGCTCCGAGCTACGCCGCGGCGCGCTGGACGTCGCGACCCTCGAGCGCATCGCGCTGGCCGTCGCCGAGCACCATGGCTCGAAGCCCGGGGTTGCGCTACACACCCGCACCGCACGTCAGGCGGGCCTCGCGCTGGACGAGGTCGCGCTCGCGCGCGAGTTCGATTCCCAGCACGCGCGCATGGCGGCGCTGCTGCGCTACCTGAAGGCCGTCGTCGAGAGCCCGGGCAGCCCGCCGATGCACCTCCACGAGGAGGCCCGCGAGGCGGGGTGGTCCGACGAGCAGATCCTCGAGGCGATCGCGTACGTCGCGCTCGAGCGCTTCACAGCGATGCTGAACGTCGCGGGTGAGGTCCCGGTCGACGGGTCCGTAGAGGACACGCGGACCCTACGCGCCGCATAAGCTCCGGCGGCATGGACCTCGCGGAGGAAGGTCGCTCGCCGGCCCCGCCCAAGGGCGGGCCGGCCCCGCGGTCACGGGCAAATCTGACGGGTCGCGAGCGGCCCTGCTGCTGCCCGCTGTACCACGAGGCAATCGAGCTGATCGGCCGCCGCTGGACGGGGGCGATCGTCGGCGTGCTGATCGTCCAGCAGAGCGGGCTGCGCTTCTGCGAGATCGCGACGGCGGTGCCGGAGCTGTCTGACCGGCTGCTGTCCGAGCGCATGAAAGAGCTCGAAGCGCGCGGCCTCGTCGAGCGCACGGTTCGGCCGGGCCGCCCGGTCCACGTGGAGTACGCGCTCACAGAGATGGGCCGCGAGCTGGCGCCCGCCGTTCAGGAGCTCCGGCGCTGGGCGCGCCGCTGGCTGGCCGGATAACGGCGCACAGGCTTATCCGGGCGGACAACCGACGCGTGCCGATCGCGCGTTAGGCTCCCCGCCATGCCCGACGACCGCCCGCAGACCCCCGATGACGTCAAGGCGCTCGTCGCCGCGCACGACATCCGCTTCATCCGCCTCTGGTTCACCGACATCCTCGGTCAGCTCAAGTCGTTCTCGATCAACCAGGAAGAACTCGACGACGCGTTCGCGGGCGGCATGGGCTTCGACGGATCGTCGATCACGGGCTTCAACGCGATCGAGGAATCGGACATGCTCGCGATGCCCGACGCGAGCACGTTCGCGGTGCTCCCGTGGCGTCCGGAGGAACAGGGCGTCGGCCGCCTGTTCTGCGACGTGCTCACGCCCGAGCGCACGCCCTACGAGGGCGATCCGCGCCACGTCCTGCGCCGCGCGCTCAGGCGCGCCGCCGACATGGGCTTTGACACGTTCAACGTCGGTCCCGAGCTCGAGTACTACCTCTTCCGCAACTCCAAGGGCACCGAGGTGCTCGACACCGGCGGCTACTTCGACCTGACGACGCTCGATGCGGGATCAGACGTGCGCCGCGAGACCGTGCTCGCGCTCGAACAGCTCGGCATCCACGTCGAGTACACGCACCACGAGGTCGGCCCGAGCCAGCACGAGATCGACATGCGCTACGCCGACGCGCTGAAGATGGCCGATGACTGCATGACCTACCGGATCACGGTCAAGGAGTACGCGCTGAAGTACGGCTGGCACGCGACGTTCATGCCCAAGCCCATGTTTGGGCACAACGGCTCGGGGATGCACACCCACATGTCGCTCGCCCGCGACGGAGGCAACGCCTTCTATGACGCCGGCGACCCCTTCTTCCTCAGCGCCCAGGCGCGCGCGTTCATCGCCGGCCAGCTTCGCCACGCCCGCGAGCTGAGCGCGATCTTCGCCCAGTGGGTCAACTCCTACAAGCGCCTGGTGCCCGGCTACGAGGCGCCCACCTACGTCGCCTGGTCGAGGCGCAACCGCTCCGCGCTGGTGCGCG
>JALZJA010000440.1 GCA_030860005.1 Actinomycetota bacterium | reverse complement strand
CTGCGGCGGTTGACAGGGCGATCTGCAACGGCTCGCCAAGCGCCACCTGTGGATGCACTTCACGCGCATGGGCGGCTACGAGGATGCCGAGATCCCGGTGATCGTGAGTGGCGAGGGGTGCTACGTCGTCGACCAGCACGGCAAGCGCTACCTCGACGGCCTGTCGGCGCTGTATTGCGTCAATGCCGGCCACGGGCGCGAGGAGCTCGCGCAGGCGGCCGCGGCGCAAGGCGGCCGAGCTCGCCTTCTACACGAACTGGAGCTACGCGCACCCCGCGTCGATCGAGCTCGCGGCGCTCATCGCCGGGCTCGCCCCGCCCGGGCTCGAGCGCGTGTTCTTCACGTCCGGTGGATCGGAGGCGGTCGAGTCGGCCTGGAAGCTCGCGCGCGCCTACCACCGCGAGCACGGCGAGCCGGCGCGCTTCAAGATCATCGCGCGCGAGATCGCCTACCACGGCACGGCGATGGGCGCGCTCGCCGCCACAGGTCTCACGAGCCTCCGCGTGCCCTACGAGCCGCTGACGCCCGGCGCCCCTGCCACGTGCCGAACACGAACTCCTTCCGCTGGAGCGAGGGCCAGGATCCGCTCTGGGCGGCCGACGCGATCGAGGAGCGGATCCTGTTCGAGGGACCCGAGACGGTTGCCGCCGTGATCCTCGAGCCGGTCCAGAACGCCGGCGGCTGCTTCACGCCGCAGGAGGGCTACTTCCAGCGGGTGCGAGATCTGCGACCGCCATGGCGTGCTGCTCATCTCCGACGAGGTCATCTGCTCGTGGGGTCGCCTGGGCTACGGCTCGCAGCGCTACGACTACGTGCCGGACATCATCACGACCGCGAAGGGCCTGACCTCGGCCTACGTCCCGATGGGCGCGATGATCGTCGCCGACCACGTCGCCGAGCCGTTCATGCACGGCACGACCACGTTCGAGCACGGCTTCACGTTCGGCGGCCATCCGGTCGCCGCCGCGGTCGCGCTCGCGAACCTCGAGATCATGCGCCGCGAGGACCTCTGCGGCCAGGTGCTCGCCCGCGAGGGAGTGTTCCGCGCCATGCTCGAGAGCCTGCGCGACCTCGAGATCGTCGGCGACGTCCGCGGCGCCGGCTACTTCCATGCGACCGAGCTCGTCAAGGACCGCGAGACGAAGGAGTCCTTCAGCGATGAGGAATCGGAGGATCTCCTGCGCGGCTTGCTCTCCGGTGAGCTCTATCGCCAGGGGCTCATCTGCCGTTCGGATGATCGCGGCGACCCCATCATCCAGCTCGCCCCGCGGCTGATCGCTGGCCAGCAGCAGTTCGATGAGATCGAGGCGATCCTGCGCTCCGTGCTGACCCAGGCCTGGGAGCGCGTGGTCGGGCGTTGATGCTCACCGTCGAGCGGCTCATCGCGGAGCTCGGGCTCGAGCTGGCACGCGGCGAGGAAGCCGCCGCGGCTCTCACGATCACGGAGGATGCCGCGCCCGCACCGGCGCCCGCGGAGAGGAGCGCCGCGTGATCGTCGGCGTCCCCCACCGAGATCAAGCCCGACGAGTCCCGGGTCGCGCTGACGCCCGCCGGCGTGCGCGAGCTCAGCGGGCACGGGCACGACGTCGTCGTGCAGGCCGGCGCGGGACTCGGCAACGCGATCGAGGACGTTCAGTACGCGGCCCAGGGCGCGCGGATCGCGTCCGGCGCGGAAGAGGTCTTCGAGGCCGCCGAGCTCGTGCTGAAGGTCAAGGAGCCGCAGCTCGACGAGGTGGCGCTGCTGCGTCCCAACCACGTGCTGTTCACCTACCTGCACCTCGCCGCAGCGCCCGAGCTGAACGAGGCGCTGCGCGCGACCGGCGCGATCTGCATCGCCTACGAGACCGTCGAGGGGGAGCACGGCACCCTGCCGCTGCTCGCGCCGATGAGCGAGGTCGCCGGGAAGATCGCGACGCAGGCCGGCGCGTTCATGCTCGAAGAGCCGCTCGGGGGCCGTGGCGTGCTGCTGGGCGGCGTGCCCGGCGTGGCGGCCGCGACCGTGCTCGTCATCGGCGGCGGCGTGGTGGGCTCAACGCGGCGCTCATCGCGATCGGCATGCAGGCCGACGTCTTCGTCTTCGATCGCTCGATCGACCGGCTGCGCGAACTCGAGCTCGTCTTCGGCGGGCGCGCCTCGACCGTGCACTCCTCGACGCTGACGATCGAGGAGATGCTGCCCGCTGCCGACCTCGTCGTCGGCGCGGTGCTCATCCACGGAGCGCGCGCGCCGCTCGTCATCACGCGCGAGCAGCTCGGGCTCATGAAGTCGCCTGCTTTGAGACCTCGCGCCCGACGACGCATTCGCAGCCGACATTCCAGGTCGACGACATCACGCACTACTGCGTGACGAACATGCCCGGCGCGGTGCCGGTCACATCGACCTACGCCCTGGCGAACGCCACGCTGCCGTACCTGCTTGCGCTGACCGATAGCGGCGTGCGCGAGGGGTCGCCGCCAGCAGCGCGCTGCGGACGGGCGTCAACGTCGCGCGCGGACAGATCACCCATCCCGCCGTCGCGCAAGCGCTCGGCGTTTCGCCGGCCGCGCTGGACGCGGTGCTCGACGCGCCGCGCGAAACGTCGCCGGGAGGTCACCGGACCGCGAAATCCCTGTAGGGAGGTGTCATCGCCATGAGCGCACGAAGACGCCCGCATGGATCGCGTGCTCCAGCGGGGGTGCCGTTCAAAACGTCCACTATCTCGTCGTTTTGACCGGGACCCCTCCACGAACGCCGAGAATGCCGACCATCCGTTACCGATCACCACGCCACTGCAACAAAACACACGCAGGGCTGTGACACGCGGCCGACGATCGGGGCAGCATCGGCGTCGCATGCCGGCCGACCTGCTCAGCGACCGCGCGCTGAACCGCGCCACGCTCGAGCGCCAGCTCCTCCTGCGGCGGACAGGCGGACCGCGCTGGACGCGATCGAGCACCTCGT
>JALZJA010000426.1 GCA_030860005.1 Actinomycetota bacterium | reverse complement strand
CGCCGCGGTGCCCGTCGAGGTCGCCGGCCGCGTGGCGGACATCGCCGAGTGGTGGCGCTCCAGCCGCGTGCTCGCGGTGCCGCTGCGTATCGGCGGCGGCACGCGCCTGAAGATCCTCGAGGCGATGGCGCACGGGCTGCCGGTGGTCACGACGAGCCTCGGCTGCGAGGGTCTCGACGTCGAGCATGGCCGCGATCTCGTCGTCGCCGACGACCCGGCCGAGTTCGCGCGCTGGGTCGACCGGCTGCTCGGCGATGACGATCTCGCGAGCGAGCTCTCGGCTCACGGCCGCGAGACGGTGCAGCAGCGCTACGACTGGCGAACGATCGGCGGCGCGCTCGAGGATGCGCTACGAAGGCTGCCGGCGCGTCAGCGCGAGCCGAGCACGTCGTAGAGCTTCATCGCGCCGGAGACGCGGCGCGAGCCCCCGAAGATCGCGTACGAGGACACGCTGCCCGAGCGCTGCGCGAGTTCATTGCGCAGGGCGGCGGTGAGCTCCGTGGCCAGGCGCCAGCGGCCCTTGCTGATCTTGGCCTTGAAGGCGCGCGTGACGCTGTTGCCGGCGACGTCGAAGTGCAGCTCGACCCGCACCGTGCCGCGGGCGCGCGTGCTGATCCGTCCACTCGCGCTGAGGCGGCTGCCGTCGATCCTCGGGCCTGCGAGCAGGCGAAGCTTGGGGTTGCCGGGCGCGACGCGCAGGCGCACCTTCTGCGGGCGCGTCTGTGCGTTGCCGGCGTACATGACCGTCACGGTGCCCGTGCCCCTGCGGGCCTGCGGGCGCGTGATCTTGCGCGAGATCTTCAGGCGGCCGTTGCTGATCTTCTTCTTGAAGCTCGTCCTGCGCCCACCGGCGCTGAGCGTGACGCGAGCGCTGCCGGATGCATGGGGCGCGAGCGTGGCACGCAGGGTCAGCCGCTTGCTGCCTCGCGAGATGCCCACGCGGCTGATGTTGAGCTTCGCGGCCCCGCTGCCGGAGGATCCCGCGGACGCCCCGCCGTCGTTGCCGAAGAGCTCCTTGAAGCGCTTGGCGGCGTTCGGCGTCTTGCCGTTGAAGATCCTGTAGTCGCCGTTGGGGTCGGCCCACTCGAAGTACATGTGGTACGCGACGTCGTTGTCCCTGATCCAGTCGTGCATCCGCTCGATGAAGTACGGCGCGTCGCCCCCGCTGTTGCCGGCGTAGCGGTTCGCTATGCCCCACTCGGGGAACGTCATCGGCTTGCCCTTCTGCTTGGCGAAGTCGCGGTGCCAGTTCAGGCCGTTGCCCGTCTTGAGAAAGTCCTTCCAGCGCGCTTCAGGGCTGCGGTAGTTCGGGATCCAGCTCTGGTCGTAGATGTCGGCCCCGATGAAGTCGACGTAGGCATCGCCCGGCCAGGCCGACTCGGCCTTCATCTGCGTGCCGTTGACCCACGAGCTGCCAGCGTTCACGCACCAGTCGAACTTGAACTTCGCGCCGGGCACGGAGCGCATGGTGTTGACGATCTGGCGCCAGTAGGCGGCGTAGTTCGCGCCGCCGTTCGGAACGTTGATCGTCCACTTGAACCAGTTGCCGTTGAACTCGGGCCCGAGACGCAGTGTCGCGGAGCCCTGGCCGCCGGCGACAAAGCGCTCGGCGAGCGTGCGGAAGTAGGCGTTGTAATCGCCCGCGGCGCCCGCGGCCAGCGATCCGCCCGTGTCGGGCAGCATGGGAATGCTGTACATGACATTGCCGAAGTACTTCGTCGGCGCCCACTGCTTGGTCCACCAGCTCACATCGGTGAGATTGGTCCAGTTCTCGCGGGCGAGGGCGTCGTGCACCATCGACACGTTGCGACCAAGCGAGCTCTCGAACTTCGCGACCTTGTCCGGAGCGCCGGGCCCGGCGTAGACGCCGAGGGTCTTTCCGGGCGACGAGGCGGGGGCTGCGCCTGGCAGCAGCACGAGCATCAGCAGGACGCCGAGGAGCGAGGCGGGGACGGATGCGCTGCGTGATGGGCGCCAGAACGTACGCGCCAGGGGAGAGGGGGCCATGCTCCGTGCAATCGACGTCCAGGCGCGTCCAGGGACGTGAGCGGGTGCGAAGTCATATGAACGTCCAGACGAGGCGTCCAGGAGCGGCGACGGACATACGACGCCCGTCCGTCCAGATCTCTGGACGCCTGCGCCGAGAGATCAGCTGCGTGAAGCGAGCCGGCGCAGGCCCCGCAGCGGCGGGCCGCCACGAACGCAGCCCCACAGGAAGCCCGCGCCCCAGGCGAGCTGCATCGTCGCGAGCGCGAGCGTGACGCCACCGATGTCGCGCACCGAGCGCGATGGCGTGGCGCGGGTCGCGCCCGCTCCGAGCCCAGCGGCCCACAAGGCCGCGAGCGTGCACGCGGGCCGGCGCAGCGGGCCAGTG
>JALZJA010000421.1 GCA_030860005.1 Actinomycetota bacterium | reverse complement strand
GTTCACCGGCGTGCCGCGCGACAACCTCTGGCTGGTCGCGATCGCGCTGCTCGCCGAGGCCGCGGGCCCGCTCTGCGCGAGCGAGGGCGCGAGCGAGCTGCACGCGCTGCTTGCGCCCTTCAGCGGTCGCAACGTCGTGCTGCCGACGGCGGCCTTCCTGGGCCCGGTGGACATGTGGCTCGGAGTGCTCGCGCGCATCGCCGGCGATCGAGAGGAGGCGCTCGAGCGGCTCGCCGCGGCGCGTATCGCCGCCCGGCGCCATCGAGCGCGCACGTCGCTCGTTCGCATCGCGGTCGAGGAGGCGACGATCCTCGCGCAGGACTCGGATCCAGCCGCCCGCCGGCGCGCGGCGGATGTGCTCGACGAGGCCGACGGGCTCTGCGGCGAGATCGGGCTGTGCTGGATGCACGGGTGCCTCGTGGAGCTCCGCGAGCGCCTGCGCGAGCCGCGGGCCGACAAGACGTCCGCGCCGGCGAAGGTCGCAGCGGCCGGCGCCTTCGGAACGCCCGCGATCGCAACGCTGCGCCGCGCCGGCGACGTGTGGACGATCACGCACGAGCAGCGCACGCTGCACCTCACCGACGGCCGCGGCGTGCGCCTGCTCGCGCTGCTGCTCGAGCGCCCCGGCGTGGAGATCCACAGCCTCGATCTCGTCGCGACCGTCGACGGCGGCGAGCCGGCGAGCATGAACCTCGCCAAGAGCGAGTACCGCGCGCGTATCGACGCCCTCGGCGGCCGTGACCGCCAGTGCGGTTCGCACGCCGAGCGCGCGCGCGTGAACGTCACGCGCGCGATCCGCTCCACGCTGAAGCGGATCGCCGGCTACGACGGCCCGCTCGGGCGCATTCTCGAGGAGACCGTGCAGACCGGCACGTTCTGTGCCTATCGACCCAGCTCGCAGCGCCCCGTGCGCTGGCGGGTGCAGGAGAGCGGCGCGCGCCGGTAGCGACGTTCGTTTGCGAGGAACGAGCCGGTCGCGTGGATGTACGGCGTTCATGCATTCGTCACGCCCACAGGACATGGAAGCGCGGACGCAGCACACGTTCCTGTTCGCCGATCTCGTCGGCTACACGTCGTTCACCGAGCGCGTCGGGGACGAGGCCGCGGCCGACATCGCGGTCGCCTTCCAGACCGCCGCCGATCACCTCGCCGCCGACTATGGCTGCGAGGTCATCAAGAAGCTCGGCGACGCGGTCATGATCCGCGGCGAGGACGCCGGTCGCGTCGTCGGGCTCGCGCTCCAGATCGCGCGCGAGCTCAACGAAGAGGCCTGGTGCCCGCCGGTGCGCATGGGCGTCCACTCGGGCACGGCGATCCAGCGCGCGGGCGACTGGTATGGCGCGACCGTCAACATCGCCGCCCGGCTCGCCGACTCGGCCGGCGCCGGCGAGGTGCTCATCAGCGCCGCGACGCGCACGTGCCTCGCGACGCGCAACGGCATGACGATCGCCGACCGCGGCGCGCGGAGCTTCAAGAACGTCGGCGCGCCGCTCGCGATCTTCTCAGCAGCGTAGGCCGGTCGCCAAGTGGCGACGACAGGCGCAGGGACGAACCGAGCGCGGGAAAAAGAGAGGACGCCACGGGGAAGAGGCGTCCTCTCTGGACCGGATGGCTGTCCCTAGCCTGTCGTCATTGCTCGGGCGTGAGGGGTGGGCGAACGTTGTTCACTTTCCCTGAACGCCCGCGGCCTTGCCGTCAGGAGTTCTTGTTCTCCTGCTTGTCCTCGGACTTCGAGTCGCTGACCTTCGGTGCGTCGCGCTTGACGTCCTCGCACGAACCCTTCGGGTTGGCGGCCGTCGCGTCGAGGATGACGTCGACGTTGTCGAGCACGGCGCGATCGTTGCCGGCACCGCAGGTGATGCGGTCGACCTCGCCGTCGCGCGTGCGGAGGGTGTCGTTGCCGGCACCGCCGTGGAGCGTGTCGCCGACCTGGTCGACTCCGGGGCCCGGGGCCACATCGCCCTTGGCGAGCGCCCACAGCCTGTCGTTGCCGCCGCCGCCGTACGTGGTGTCCTGGCCGCGGTTGGCGAAGATGACGTCGTTGCCGGCGCCGCCGTGCTGCACGTCGTCGCCCGTGCCGCCGGCCATGCGGTCGCGCCCGCTCTCACCGAGGGACGTGTCGTTGCCGGAGCCGCCGTATATGCGGTCCTTCGAGTCGCCGCCGCGGAGCGTGTCGTTGCCGGCGCCGCCGAAGATGCGATCGAACGACGTGAGGTCGCCGGTGTTGTTGGCGTCGCCGCTGATCGCGTCGTCGCCGCCGTTGCCGTGGAGGCGGTCGTTGCCCTGCACGCCGCGGATGACGTCGTTGCCGGCGCCGCCGCTGACGCGGTCGTTGCCGGTGCCTCCGATGAGCTCGTCAGGGCCGCCCAGCCCGCGGATGCGGTCGTTGCCGCCGTTGCCGTCGATCTTGTCGGCGACCTGCGTGCCCTTCAGGCGCTCGCCCTTTGGACCTCCGATGATCGTCGCGGCAAGCGCGGTGGACGGCACGATCAGCCCGACCGCCAGGACCGTCCCGACAAGCTGCGTCTTCGTGAAGTGCATGTATTGCTGCCTCCTCATGGGATTGCTGTCATGCACTGTGTGCCTCGCGGGCGTGTGCGGGAACGGCGGTCTCACGCAGTCCTCACCGCCTGTGAGAAGTTCGTGAGATCGGGGAGGGGCGTGACGGCCGGGGGACGTCCTGCGTCATCTTGTCGGTTATGTGCCGCCGCACGCTCGTGACCGTCCTCGTCGTGGCCTTGTGCGGCTGCGCCGCCGCCACGGCGCTGGCCGCGGTGAAGCAGGGCACGAGGAAGTCCGATCACATCGTCGGAACGTCGGGCGCCGACGTGATCAACGGCCGGCGGGGCAACGACACCCTGGAGGGACGCGGCGGCGCGGACAAGCTCAACGGCGGGCCCGGGCACGATCGCCTGATCGGCGGATCGGGCAGCGACCGTCTCATAGGCGGTGGCGGCGCCGACGCCCTGTTCGGCGACAGCGGCAACGACGTGCTCAGCGGTGGCAGCGGCCGCGACACGCTGCTCGGCGGGGCGGGCAGGGACCGCATCACCCCGGGCGCGGGCGCCGACGTCGTCGCCGCGGGCGACGGCCGCGACCGGGTGTATGCCCGCGACGGCGTGCGCGACGACATCGCCTGCGGCACGGCGCGCGACAGGGTCGTCGCCGACCGGATCGACAGGGTTCGCGGCGACTGCGAAGTCGTCAATCGTGGCTGACGAGGCGGAGGCGAACGGCGCGGGTCCCGTCGTCCTGCTCGTCGACGACGATGCGGCGATCCGCCGCGCCGTCTGCGCGGGGCTCGAGCTCGAGGGCTTCCGCGTCGTCGCGGCCTCGGGCGGCCGCGCGGCGCTCGTCGCGGCGCAGTCCGTCGAGCCCGCGGTCATCCTGCTCGATCTCGCGATGCCCGACCTCGACGGGCTCGAGGTGCTGCGGCAGTTGCGCGAGGGCGGCGACGACGTTCCCGTCTGCGTGCTGTCGGCGCGTGACGAGGTCGAGGATCGCGTGCGCGGCCTGCAGGCCGGCGCCGACGACTACGTCGTCAAGCCGTTCGCGCTCGAGGAGATCACAGCCCGCCTGCAAGCGCTGCTGCGCCGCCGTCCCGCTGCGCCGGACGCGAGGTTCAGCGTCGGCGACATCGACATCGACCCGCGCTCGCACGCCGCCCGGCGCAGCGGCAGGGATCTCGAGCTGACCGGGCGCGAGTTCTCGCTGCTGCACCTGTTCATGCGACATCCGGGAGAGGTCCTCGAGCGCCCGCGCCTGCACGAGGAGGTCTGGGGCTACACGTTCGACCCCGGCACGAACATCGCCGACGTCTTCGTCGGCTACCTGCGCCGCAAGCTCGAGTCGGGCGGCGAGCCGCGCGTGCTGCACACCGTGCGCGGCATCGGCTTCATCCTGCGACCCTAGCTCTCCATGCGCAGCCTCCGTGGTCGCCTGACGATCGGCATCACGCTCGTCCTGGCCATCGTGCTCGCCGGCGCGGGCGTGATGGTCTCGCGCTACGTCGACCGCTCCGAGCGCGACGCGTTCGACGACCGTCTCAAGCGCACGGCGGAGCTGTCGCGCGAGACGGCCGTGGCGGCGTTCGAGCGGGAGCTTCCGACAAACGACCGACGCCTCAACGCGGTCCTGTCGGCGAGCGGCACGTCGCTGCGGCTGCTGCTCGGCCGGACCGTCCTGTATGAGACCGGCAGCCCGAGGCCGAAGGGTCAGCTGGCAGCGGTCGACGGCCTGCGCACGTTCACCGCCGCGGGCGGGCGCTACCGCTCCTACGGGCTCAACGTGCGCAAGCCCGCGCTCGGAGGTCTCGCGCGCCTGGAGATCACGACGAAGGTCGACTCCCTCGACGCGCGCCTGGAGCGGATCGACCGGCGGCTGGCCGCTTTCGGGCTCGGCGCGCTGCTCGTCGGCGCACTCGGAACGTGGTTCGCCGCCGAGCTCGTCCTGCGGCCGCTGCGCCGGCTGCGTGCCGTCACGTCGAACATCGCCGGCGCCGAGGACCTCGACCGGCGCGTCCCGGGCGACGACGGGCCGGCCGAGCTGCGCTCGCTGGCCGCGAGCTTCAACGGCATGCTGGC
>JALZJA010000416.1 GCA_030860005.1 Actinomycetota bacterium | reverse complement strand
AGCGCCGCGTAGAATCCCGCCAGGGGCCATAGCTCAGTTGGGAGAGCGCCTGCTTTGCAAGCAGGAGGTCGCCGGTTCGATCCCGGCTGGCTCCATCGTCGAAAGTACCTGCGTTGTAAGGGTTTCTCCTTGGTCCTGTCGCAGCCATGAAGTCCGTGACAGCGCCTCGTGCCAGCGATATGCCAGCGTTTGCGTCGCATGACGCCCGTCTGAGAGGCGCGTCAGGGTGCTTCTGAGGGCCTTCGAGCGCCCTGCCGGGCTTTCGCGGCCCCGGATCGGCCCGGAGGCGCTCAGACCGGGCTTGCGTGGCGCCCGGGCTTGCGTGGCGCCCGGGCTTGCCTGCGTCGTAGCGGCAAGTGCTTGTCTGTGTCGTATCCGGCGACTGCTAGTGCGCAACCGCGAGCAGCATGGAACTTCGAGGACTTACCGCCGCGAGCCCGCCCCCGGTTGAGCCTCGCGGTTGGCCAGGTAGGCTCCGCTCTGGCAACAAGGGGGAGCGACAAAGTGGGCACGGTCCTGAAAGTCACCCTCGGAGTGATCTTTGGCGGGCTCGTCTTGATCGTCGGATGCTCTGCGCTGATCTCAGCCGGCACGGATGAGGTCGGGCAAGAGGACACCAATGCCGACTCACCTCGGATCAAGGTCGAGGACAGTCGGCTCATCTACGAGCCCGACCAAACCGGCGGGCGCTTCCACGAGGGATTCGTGGTGGTTCGCAACCCGTCCGATAAGCCGATACAGGTCGAAGGCCAGGTGTCCGTCAAAGATGGCGGGCAGCTCGTGGAGAGCTACGAACCGGCGCCGACGGTCATCCTGCCGCGCTCCCGCGGGGTGCTTGTTGAGTCAGCTCTCGATCTGCCAAAGCCGGTCACTCACGGCAAGCTCGAAACCAAGCTCGTGAGCACGCCCGTGAATGAAGCCGATCCGGCCCCGCGCGTCAAGTTCTCCAAGCTGCGCTATCGGCCGGATGACATTGTGGGATGCGCCCTGAGCGGCACGGTGACGCACAACCTCGACGAGCCGACCGAGGTACGCGTGAACGCCATCGGTCGCCGAGGTCGCGAAATCGTGACGGGTGGGTTCACCTTCGTTGACAAGGTCTTCCCTAGGACGCCGGCCACCTTCAAGATTGACATTGCGAGTCCGGCGCTGTGTCCGGCGCGGGTCGATCGCATCGAAGCGTTCTGGGACCCCGGCGCCGACGGACTGAGCGGCTGAAGGCGCGTTAGACGTGAAGCGGCCGAGTCAGGGACAATCTGAAGCGCCGCAGACCCCATGGACGCGACAGAAGAAGGCCCAGGCCATGGAGGGGACTGCGGTCGAGTGCCGTTGCCACGCGCGGTCCAAGCGCTCAGGCGACCGCTGCGGGCGACTCGCCATCCCCGGCGGGACCGTCTGCATCATGCATGGCGGCGCCGCGCCGCAGGTCGCTGCGGCCGCTCGGCGGCGCATGTCGAACGCCGCCGCCGCGGAGCTGCTCCCGCGGCTCGTCGCCCCGGAGGACCTCGCTCGCGTCGCCGTCGCGGAGGACACGCATCCCGCGGACCTCACGCACGCGTTCGCGCGGCTGAGCGCGCTCGCGCTCGCGCGCCGCGCTGGTGGCAAGCGGCTGACGCGCAGCAGGACCGCGAGTTCGCGCAAGCCCTGCGCGTCGCGGTCGCCGCCGCCTTCGAGCGTCTGGCTCAGCACCCGCCGTAGCCCTCACGCGCGTTCGGGAATGGGACGCAGGCGGCCTCGCCGAGCTGCGCGAGGCCAGCGGGCCGGCCACTCGCCGGAGCATGACGCGCTCGTCGAGGTAAGCCCCCCTGCGCCGAGGCTGGGTGCAGTCGCCCCCTATTGCGGTAGCACATATGAGGCGCCTCGCGACAGAGGCGCAAGGCCGGAGCCGATTCGCTATGACGAGCTGTCCTCGTCTACACGAGGATCAGCGTCCGACTCAGGATGCTCATGGTCCGGTACTTCGCCAGGTGATCGCCGGAGCGCCCAGATCATCGCTGCGATTCCGAATGCCGCTCCCCCGATGCCTTCAAGGGCTAGCCCTTGAGCACCGCGATCCCCATTATCCCCTCGTAGCCGACTCCGAGAAGCACGGAGATGATGTGGCCGCGCCGCTGGCCTGCGTAGAACTTCGGCATGCCGACCTCATCGAGCGCTGCCAGGCGGCGCTCGATGTCGTGACGATGCGCCTGCTCGCGCTCACCGGAAGCTAGGAGCCGTTCCGGGGCATCCGGCAGGAGCTTCTGGTAGCGCTCTAGGTCCTCCGGGGATGGCAGCGCTGACGTAGCGGGACTCCTGCCAGCCAAAGTCGAGTCGTCTCGACGTATGGCGCTGGCGACGCTCAGGGTGGACAACCTGGCCTTCGACGACCTCCGACGAATCGGGCTCTAGCTCGCGGCGCTCCTCGTCGCCCGGATCGGGCGGACTATCGGTCGACGACACCGCGCTTGGCTCGGCTGACATCACGCTTGAAATGCTTGATGTCGCCATACCGCGCGTCGCGGTCTGTGGCTGGGGAGCCGACTGACTTGTAGATTCTTACCGGGGCAGCGCGGTACGCACCGCCCCGCATGGCAGCGGCAACGCCATCGCGGAACCCCGCCCGCTGGGCGTTGCGTAGGACTGCTTGCCGAGAGCGGTTAGCCATAGTGCACCATCGTAGAGGTCGGCATCAAGGCCGTCGATCCTGTAGCTACGCACTGCTACCCAGGATCGTCTCATAGTTGCGCCAATCAGCCGGACGGAACCCGCGCTACTCGTCTTCGCTGTCGCGTTCAGGCGGTTCGGGCTGAGGCTCAGTGTCGGCGTCTACGGGGGTCGTGCGCGATGCCGGAGCCAACCGCACCGTGGATCTCCCCGAAGTGCTCGTGCGTGAGCTGCGCGTTCACCGACTGCGCTCACCGCACGCCCAACCCGAGCATCCGGTGCTCGCGTCACAGACCGGACGGCCGCTTGACCATCGCAACCTGGCAGGCCGCGCGCTGCGTCGTGCCGTTCAGCGCTCCGCCATAGCCGATCCGGCGCCGACGTTTCACGACTTGCGGCACAGCTTCGCGTCGCGGTTCATCGCGGCCGGCGGTGATCTCGTCGAGCTGTCGG
>JALZJA010000405.1 GCA_030860005.1 Actinomycetota bacterium | reverse complement strand
CGGCATCAAGCTCGTCAAGGGCGTCAACCAGAAGGGCCTGTTCGACCTGAGCTCGCGCGCCAAGCCGTCGGTGAAGGCCGTTGCGACGCGCTTCGCCGCCCAGGCAAAGGCGGACGGGGGTTAGGCGACGACCTCGGCTCGAGCGCGCCGCCAGCTGCGAGGGCGTCGGTCGTGGCGCGCCGCTACGTATCCGCAGCCGAGCCGCGCGCCATCTTGCGCAGGTCCATCGCCTCTTCGTATGTCGCCTCGTCGACGCCGTGCTCGAGCGCGACCTCGCGCAGCATGCGCCCCGACGTCGCCGCCTCCTTGACGATCGCGGCGCCCTTGTCGTAGCCGATGTACGGGTTCAGGGCGGTGGCCGCAGCGAGCGTCGACTCGGATGAGCGCGTACAGCCCTCCATGTTCGCCTCGATGCCCTCGACGCACCTGGAGGCGAAGAGCTCGCTCGTCGTCGCGAGCAGGTGGATCGAGCCGAGCAGGTTGCGCGCGATGAGCGGGATGCGCACGTTGAGCTCGAAGTTGCCCTGCAGCCCACCGATCGTGATCGCGACGTCGTTACCGATCACCTGAGCGCCGACTTGCATGACGACCTCGGGGATGACCGGGTTGACCTTGCCGGGCATGATCGACGAGCCCTTCTGCAGCTCGGGCAAGAGGAGCTCGCCGATGCCCGCGCGCGGCCCGGAGCCCATCATCGCGAGGTCCTGGGCGATCTTCATGAGCGAGACGGCGATGACCTTCAGCGCCCCCGAGAGCTCGACGAGCGCGTCGCGGTTGGCCTGCGCCTCGAACGGATCCTCGGGCGCCGAGATCGCCAGCCCGCTCTTCTCGCTCAGCAGCGCGCGGATCTTCTCGGCGAACTGCGGGTGCGTGTTCAGGCCGTTTCCTACGGCGGTGCCGCCGAGCGGGATCTGCGCGACCTGCGCCAGCGAGTTGTGCACGCGGCGCGCGCCAAGCCGCATCTGCGCCGCATAGCCCGAGAACTCCTGGCCGAGCGTGACGGGCACGGCGACCATGAGGAGCGTGCGCCCGGACTTCACGACGTCCTCGAACTCTTCCGCCTTGGCGGCGAACGCCCGCTCGAGGCGCTCGAGCGCGGGCAGCAGCCGGTTGGACGCCTCGTCCAGTGCGGCGAGATGCACCGCGCTGGGGAAGACGTCGTTGGAGGACTGGCCCATGTTGATGTGGTCGTTGGGATGGACTCCCTCGCCGGCGAGGTTCGCGATCACCTCGTTGGCGTTCATGTTCGTCGAGGTGCCCGAGCCGGTCTGAAAGACGTCGATCGGAAACTGGTCGTCGTGGTCACCGGCGGCGATCGCGTCGGCGACCTGGGCGATCCGCTCGGCGAGCTCGGGATCGAGCTTGCCCAGCTCCGCATTGACGCGCGCGGCCGTGCCCTTGATGTCGGCGAGCCAGCGCACGACGCTGACCGGGACGCGCTCACCCGAGACGGGGAAGTTCTCGACCGCCTTGGCCGTTTCGCCACCCCAAAGCTCCTGACCGGTAACGCTCATCTCACAGGTCCTCCGCGTCGTTGCTCGTCGGTCATGCAACCGTAGCTGTCGCGTGCCCACGGCGTTCGGCGGGGCGTAGGCTCGGGTGCGTGCCCTCATGGGATGACGTCATCGAGATCGCGCTGCGATTGCCGCAGGTGGAGGTCTCGACGTGGTTTCGCAGCCCCGCGATGAGCGTCAAGGGCAAGAGCTTCTGCCGCCTGCGGACCGATCCCGACGCAGTCGTGCTGCGCGTCGCCGACATGGCCGAGCGCGAGGCGCTCCTCCAGGGCCAGCCTGACGCCTTCTTCACGACGCCGCACTACGACGGCTATCCCTACGTGCTCGTGTGCCTCGAGGCCGTCGACCCTGTCGAGCTCGCCGAGCTGCTCGAGGAGGCCTGGCGCGTCACGGCTCCCAAGCGCCTCGTCAAGGCCTACGACGCCGAGTAGCGCCCCACCGGCTGAGCGCCCTCATTTGCAGGCCGGCCGCAGGGCGGCGGGAAGCGCCGCCGTGAACGCGTCGGGGAACCGCTCGACCTGATCGCAGGAGAACGGTCGCGGCGCCGGGAGTGCCGCTGTGGACGCCGCGCCGGCCGCGGTCTTCAGCCGCAGCGCCCGCGACGCATGCAGCGGGTCTGCATCCGCCGAACGGACGAAGATCTCCACGTCGCCCGTATAGATCTGCAGCGACTCCGATTCCGGGCACGCGAGGACGACCGCCTCCCCGAGCTCGCGCCAGCACGCCTCCTCGCTGGCTGGATCGCGCTCCTGCACGGTCGCCACGCCGACCGGGTAGCTGCACCCGGTGCCCGCCTCGCACACCGGTTCGCCGTATTGGAAGATCGCGTCCGGGGGGTCGTCCGCGCTGAGGCTCGCGCGCGTGAGCTGGTTGTCGCGGTAGCGCCGACCGAGCCAGTAGATCGGGGCGTCCGGCGCCGACCGGATCCTGGCCAGCTGAGCCGGCGACGGCGGGCGCTCGGGCACCGTGCTCGGCGGTGGCGTCGTCGCGGTGTCGTCCGAGCCGCAGCCGGCGAACAGCGCGGCCAGCACGAGCACGGCGCCGCACAGCTGCCGGACGCTCATCCGCAGAACGCCGTCAGCTCGCGCGCCACGCCGACGGGATCGTCGTAGGCGAGCAGGAACCCCGTCCCCGGCAGCACGCGCAACTGCCCGTCGGGCAGCAGGTCGAGTGCCTCCTCCGCCGCGGCCAATGGGTGGTAGCGGTCGCGGTCGGCCCACAGCAGCAGGACGCTAGCGTGCAAGCGCGGGTAGGCCTCCAGCAGCTCGGGCTGGGCGCCCCGCGGCCAGCGCCGCACCCAGCGCGACCATGACCGCGCGAGGTTGGCGTTGCCCGCGACATCGGCGGTCGCGTGGCGGACGAGGTCGCGGGCGGCGGGGTTTCCGCGGGCGGTGAGCTTCATCCCCGACTCGGGCCGGTAGGCGAAGCGCACCGCGCGCGCCGCCAGCCGGTCCAGCCCCGGCAACGACGCCGCCGGAGCGAGCGCCCGCAGCCCGACCGGCATCCGCGAGCGCTCGGGTGGGCGGTGCAGCCGGTTTGGCATGAGCACGAGCTTCGCCGGCGAGAGCTGTCCCGTCACCGAGGCGCGCAGCAGGATCTCGGCGCCGGCGCCGTGCCCGGCCACGACCGGGTGCGGGCCGCAGGTCTCGCGGCAGAACTCGGCCATGACCTCGGCCAGCCAGTCGAGCGTATACGGGTGGCGCGGGCGGTCTTCGGAGTCGCCGTGGAGCGGCAGGTCTGGGAGCACGAGCCGGAAGCGGTCGGTGAGGTGCTCGACGAGCGGAACGAACTCGCGATGCGACAGCGCTGCGCTGTGCACGAGGCACAGGCTCGAGCCCACGCCGGCCTCGCGGTAGGCGATCCGCGCGCCGTCGCGGTGGTGGTAGAGGCGCAGCTTCATCCGCCGGCCTCGCCCGCCCGCAGGCCGCGCTCCAGCGCGGCGCGGGAGGCGGCGGATCCGTGCTGCAGCTCCGTCGTCTGCTCCAGTCGGCGACCGAGGTTCGCGGCGAGGTCGCGGTTGTTCAACACGCCGCGGCGGGCCGCGCCTCTGAGGTAGCCCAGGCGCAGCGCCGCGACGCTGTCGCTGTCGCTCGCAGCGCGTGAGCTCAGGCTGTCGGCGACCGTCAGCAGCGACGCGCCGAGCGTCTGCAGATCGGCGTCGTTGCGCGCACGGCTCACGCAGGTCGACAGCCGCGTGCCGTCGGCGAGCATGACCGCTGCGGGCGCGCGCTCCAGGGCCTGGTCGATCGTCGCCGGCTCGCCCAGGCAGGCCGCCGGCAGGCCGTCGGAGTCGCCGGCGCAGCCGCCGAGCAGGAGCGCGACGAGCAGCGCGGCTGATGCGGTCCTGCTCGCCATGAGGCCATCGTAGAGTCAGCGCTCGCGCTCGCGCTCGTGCTGCGGACCAGGATGCGGCTTCATGGCCCGTCGCTGGGCACGGCGCGGGCCCATCGCGCTCAGCGCATCGGCTCGCCGGCCAGCGCGCCGCCGCTCGATCCGCTCGTCGAGGAATCGCTCGAGACCGCGTCCGCGATGCGGCTCTGCATCGCCAGTTCGCGGTCGAAGTCCGCCTGGTCGGCGTGGCGGTACTCGATGCCGCGGCCGGACAGCAGCGTCGCGAGCGCCTCGACGAAGCGAGCATCCAGTTGGCGGCCGGCAACCCGTCGCAGCTCCGTCATCGCCTGAAAGGAGGTCATGCGGTCGCGGTAGGTGTCCTGTGCGGTCAGCGTGTCGTAGACCTCCGCCACGGCCACGATCCGTGCGATCTGCGGTATTGCGTCGCCCTGCAACCCATCGGGATAGCCGCGGCCATCGATGCGCTCGTGGTGCGCGCGGACGATCTCGGCCACGGGTCCGTAGACGCCGAGGTCTTGAAGCAGGTCCGCGCCGAGCTCGGGGTGCTGCCGGATCGCCTCCCAGTCGGCCTCGGTGAGCGTGCCGTGGCGCTCCATCACGCGATCGGGTAGCGCGAAGCGCCCGATGTCATGCAGGAGCCCGGCGGTGTGTGCGAGCTCGGCGGCGCGCTTGCCCAATCCGCACTCGCCCGCGATGTCGCGCGCGAAGGCGGCCACCGCCGCGCTATGACGCGCCGTCCGCCCGTCGCGCCTGTCGAGCGAGCGCACGAGTGCGGACAGCACTCCCCAGGACAGCGATGCGTACTGCCCGGTGCGCTCGCGTGCGATGACCACGAGCCGCGACATGTAGGCGAACGCGACGACGATGAGCACGAGGAACAGGGACGCGGCAATGCCGACGCCCGCGTAGACGCCCGCGATCGCGACAGTCAGCGCGACCGTGAGTGCCAGCGAAGGCAGCAGCTCGCGCGGCGGCCGCAGCGCGACGCGCATGCTGCCGCCGTCGAGCAGGACGACGAGCGCGCGCAGCACGAGGAAGTTCACCACGAGAAAGCCCGATGCGACGACGGCGAGCGCGGCGAGATCCTTGGCGCTGCCGTCCTCGAGCTGGCCCGCGAGCGACGTGAAGGCGAGCGCGGCCAGCAGGTTCGGGACGGCGGTCGCGGCGAGGTTGATCGGCAGCGAGATGAGCCTGTAGCGCTTCACCAGCCACATGCACAGCTCGGCGAGGATCGGGATCAAAAACGCGCCGAGCGGTCCGACGAAGGCGACTGCCATCATGAAGCAGACGAACGCCGCCGAGACATCGATCGTTCCTTCCCAGTGGGAGGCGGTCAGCACGCTGCCGGCGGCAGCGGCAGCCAGCACGAGCGTCAGCCATTGGTCGTAGTCACCGCTCGGGACGGACAGCACGATGGGAGTTGCCGCCGCGAGGACGACGAGGGCTGCCGCAAGCGCGACCCTCGGCTGAGCGTCGTTACGTGCGACCGTCACGGGGGTAACCGTAGCGGCCCCCGTGACCATCGCGACGGGTGCGCCTAGTTCGTACGGAAGGCGCCGCCGGTCGTTGCGATCACGCTGATCGCGGCGATGAGGAAGGGGTATGAGCGATACTTCATCTGCGTGAGCTTGGGCATGGTGAACCTCCCGGTCCGGGATGAATGGAGGCCGAACGTAATCAAGCTCGTCGAAATCCTCAGCTTTGCTGGACGAACGTATGCAGTTTGCCCCGGGTCGGGTTTGCAACTGCACTGATTTGGTCCGATGATCTGAACATGCGCACGCTGAAGACGAGCGAGGCCGCGTCTCTGTTGAACGTGAGCCCCAACACACTGCGCGCCTGGGAGCGCCGGTTTGGCTACCCCATGCCCCAGCGGTCGGCCGGGCGACACCGCCTCTACACCCATGGCGAGGTCTCCGCGCTGCGCGATGCGCTGCAACAGGGGCTGTCGATCTCTTCGGCCGTCAGCCGCGCCCGCGAGGCCCTCAGCACGGACACCCACACGCTCGTCGGCGCGCTGGCCTCCTTCGAGCTCGACCGCGCGGATGCGGCGATGGAATCGGCGCTCGCGCTGCGATCGGTGGAGCGCTCCGTCGAAGAGGTGCTGCTGCGCTCACTGGACGAGCTCGCCGTCCGCTATGGCACGAACAGCGCCCCCTGGGCGTTCGTCGCGCGCTGGGCCGACGGCTGGCTGCGACGCGCGCAGCGCCTGGCGCCGCCGCCGGTGCGCCCGCTCGCCGTCCTCGTCGGCGACGCGACCCGCAGCGAGCTTGACCCCGATGCGCTCGGCGTGCGCGCCTTCGAACTGTTCTGTGGCCGCGCCGGCGTCCGCGTGATGGCGCTTCCCGTACGGGGCCTCGCCGGCCTGGGCGAGGTCGTCGAGTCGTTGTCGCCAGATGGCATCGTCATCGCCGGCAGCCACCTGCCCGATGACGACGTGGCACGCTGGGCCTACCGCGTGCGCTCGTCCGCCGGTGCGCTGCCCGTGGCGCTGTTCCGGCGCGGGCAGAACGACGGCCAGGTCCGCACGACGGGCGCCCGCGTGCTCCCCGACGCGCCGTTCGGCGCACATCGCCAGCTACTCGCGTTGATCGACGAGCACGTTGGCCAGCGCGACGCCGTCGTGCTGCCGATACGCGACGCCGACGAGGACGAGCGCCGCGAGGTCAGCCGGTGAGACTGCGCGCCGTACGCCCGGTCGAGGTCGACGAGCGCGGCAACGAGCTCGTATCGTTCTGCGGACACTGCGGCCTGGGGCCGGCAGCCGGCGCGGTCCCGAGTTCGCGCGTATGCGGCCACTGCGGTCTCGGTCTCGTGCTGCAGGCATCCTCGGATGTCGCGCCGGCGCTCGACGAGCCGTTCCTCGTCGTCGACTCGACGCTGTCGGTGTGCGCGGTCTCCGCGCGTGCCGAGCAGCTGCTCGGGATCGACGAGACGCAGGCGGTAAACAAGCATGTCGCGGACTTCCTCGTCCCGGCGGACGCCAACGCCCCGAGTGCCGCGAACCTGCTGGCGCTGCTGGTCGATGCGGCGTCCGGGTCGGGCGAACCGCGTAGCGCGGTCGTCCGTCCGCGCCAGGAGTTCGGAGTGCGCTTCGCCGCCCGGGTGGGCGCCTGCGGGCCGCCGCACGCGGCGCTGCTCGTCCTCACCGGTTGAGACAATTTGCCTGAGTTCAGCCCTTAAGGGGCTGAAGTTCCCTAATCTGTACAGATCGAGCCGCATATTGCATGCGGTGTTGCGCGCAATACGCGTGCAGACTGCGAGCCTCGACAGAGCTCACGATGAGTGTCCTACGCACCCACGCCGCGGCGGCCATGTTGGGCGTAAGCCCAAATACCTTGCGGTCCTGGGAGCGCCGCTTTGGCTACCCCACGCCGCGGCGCACCGCTGGTGGCCACCGGCAGTTCGATCTCGCCGAGGTCGAGGCTCTGCGCCAGGCCTTCGAGGAGACGCACAACGTCTCGTCGGCGATCTCCATGGCCCGCGAGCGCGGCTGCGGCCCCTCCTCGCCCACGCGGCTGCGTTCCGCGCTGCGGCGCTTCGAGGAGATCGAGGCCGACCGCATCCTCGAGGAGAGCCTCGCCGTCCGGTCCGTCGAGCGCACGGTCGAGGAGGTCCTGCTGCCGGCGGTCGACGCCTTCGGGGTTCCCGACGGCGCGCCGCCGACGGCCGAGCTGGGCTTCGCGTGGCGCTGGGCGACGGGCTGGCTTGCCGCCGCCAAGCGTGTGGCACCGGCCGCATCGCGTCTCGAGAGCGTGCTGATCTTCGACGCGAGCGTGCCGTGTGACATCGACGCCCTGCACGCGCAGGCGCTCGAGCTGTGCCTGCGGCGCGCTGGAATGCGCACGCTGATGCTCACCGCGGAGCTTGACTCGAGCCGCCTCGCGCATGTCTTGCACACACTCAACCCCCGGCTCGTCGTCCTCACCGGGCGGCGCGCATGGCTCGATGCGCTGGGCCGCATCGCCTACCAGGCACGGCGCATGTCCGAGCACGTCGACATCCTCGATTTTCGCGGAGCGCTTCCGGAGGCCGATGCCTCGGCGGTTCCGCGCCTCGGAAC
>JALZJA010000395.1 GCA_030860005.1 Actinomycetota bacterium | reverse complement strand
GGCCAGCCGATCGCGCCGCCGCCGGTCGACCTCTTCGTCGCGCTCGACGGGACGCGGGCCCGGACCGCCGCCTTCGCTCTGACCGCCGAGGCGCGGCGCGCGCGCCTGCACGCGCAGCTCGAGCTCGCCGGCCGCTCGCTCAAGGGCCAGCTCAAGCAGGCCGACCGGCTCGGCGCCCGCTACGTTGCGATCGTGGGGGACGAGGGCGCGGTCTTGAAGGACATGCACGCCGGCGAGCAGCAGCATGTCGCGGTGACCGAGGTCGTCACGCGGATCCTGCGCGAGCGGGGCCTGCGGTGAAGCGCGCGCCGCGACCCAACGCCTACCGCGACGCGTGGTGCGGGAGCCTCGACGCCTCGCGCGCGGGCGCCCGCGCGCGAGTTGCCGGCTGGGTCCACGGCCGCCGCGACCACGGCGGGCTGATCTTCGTCGACGTGCGCGACCGGTCGGGGATCGTGCAGCTCGTATTCCATCCCGAGGCCGGCGCCGCCCTCTTTGCCGCCGCCGAGGCGCTGCGTCCCGAGCACGTCATCAGCGCGGCCGGCGACGTCGTGCGCCGCGAGCAGGGCAAGGAGAACCCGAACCTCCCGACCGGCGAGATCGAGATACAGGCCGCGGACATGCGCCACCTCGCCGAGTCGCTCACGCCGCCGTTCCCGCTCGACGAGGACGTCGCCGTCGACGAGATGCTGCGCCTGCGCCACCGCACGCTCGACCTGCGGCGCGCGCCGATGGTCGAGGCGATGGTGCTGCGCCACGAGATCGTGCGCACGATCCGCGAGGCGCTCGTCGAGGAGGACTTCCTCGAGATCGAGACGCCGATCCTCACGCGCTCGACGCCCGAGGGCGCGCGCGACTTCCTCGTACCCTCGCGGATGCAGCCGGGCTCGTTCTACGCGCTTCCGCAGTCGCCGCAGATCTTCAAGCAGCTGCTGATGATCGCCGGCTACGAGCGCTACTTCCAGATCCCGCGCTGCTTCCGCGACGAGGACCTGCGCGCGGACCGTCAGCCCGAGTTCACGCAGCTCGACCTCGAGATGTCGTTCGTCGATGAGGACGACGTCATCGACGTGCTCGAGCGCGTGATGCCGCGCGTCTTCGAGGTCGGCGGGTTGGACGTGCCGGCGCCTCCGTACCCGAGGCTGACCTACGACGACGTGCTGCTGCGCTACGGATCGGATCGGCCGGACACGCGCTTCGGGCTCGAGATCGCCGACGTGTCCGAGCACCTGCGCGGATCGGAGTTCAAGGTCTTCGCGTCGGTGCTGAATCGGTCCCGCCCAGCCGGCGTCGTGCGGGCGCTCAACGCCGGGCAGCGCGAGATGCCGCGCTCGGAGCTCGACGCGCTGACGGAGGTCGCAAAGCGCTACGGCGCGGGCGGCCTCGTGTGGGCCTTCGTCCAAGACGACGCCACGTGGCGCTCGCCGATCGCGAAGTTCCTGTCGCAGGCGGAGATCGCCGCGGTGACCGAGGCGCTCGGCGCAGGGCCCGGCGACCTGCTGCTCGCCGTCGCCGACACGCCCGAGACCGCAGCGGCAGCGCTCGGCGCTCTGCGACTCGAGCTCGCGCAGCGCTTCGACCTCATCCCGGATGGTCGTCACGACGTCCTGTGGGTAACCGACTTCCCGATGTTCGGCTACAACCACGAGGAGGCTCGCTGGGACGCGCTGCATCACCCGTTCACCGCGCCGATCGGGTCCCTCGACGACCCCGGCTCGCTGCGCTCGCGCGCCTACGACATGGTGGTCGACGGCTGGGAGCTCGGCGGCGGCTCGATCCGAACCCACGACCCCGACGTCCTGCGCAAGGTCTTCGAGGCGATCGGCATGGACGAGGAGGAGGCCGAGCGCCGCTTCGGCTTCCTGCTCGAGGCGCTGCGCTACGGCGCGCCCCCGCACGGCGGCATCGCCTACGGCATCGACCGCATCGTCGCGCTGATCGCCGGCCGCGATTCGATCCGCGACGTCATCGCGTTCCCCAAGACCGCGAGCGGCTCGGATCCGCTGACGGGCGCCCCCGCGCCGGTGCAGGAGCGCCAGCTGCGAGAGCTGGGGCTGGCGCTCGCGGCCGCGCCCGGGCAGAAGAGCTGAGCGCAGCCTTCACGTGATGCCTTCTGCCTCCGCAAAGACCGGCGCGGGCATGGCGGCTCTGACGTTTGGCGCGCTCGGCGTCGTCTTCGGCGACATCGGCACCAGCCCGCTATACGCGCTCGAGACCGTCTTCACCGCAAGCCACCACCCCATCGAGCCGAACGAGGCCGGGGTCTACGGCGTCATATCGCTCGTCTTCTGGGCGATCACGATCATCGTCTCGGTCAAGTACGTGACCTTCATCATGCGCGCCGGCAACGAGGGGGAGGGCGGCATCATGGCCCTCATCGCGCTCGTTCAGGGTGCGTCGCTGAAGGGCCGGGCCGCGCAAGCGACGCTCGTCGCACTGGGGATCTTCGGAGCGGCGCTCTTCTACGGCGACGGGATGATCACGCCGGCGATCTCCGTGCTCTCGGCCGTCGAGGGGCTCGACGTGGCGGCGCCGGGGCTCGAGTCATTCGTGGTCCCGATCACGCTCGTCGTGCTCACCGTGCTGTTCGCAATCCAGCGCTTCGGGACCGAGGTCGTCGGCCGCGCGTTCGGACCGGTGATGGTGCTGTGGTTCACGGTCCTCGCGGTCTCCGGGTTCGCAAAGGTGATCGAGAGTCCCGGGATCTTGAAGGCGCTGTCGCCCACGTACGGGATCGCGTTCTTCGTCGACAACGGGAGCGTCGCGTTTCTCGCCCTGGGCGCGGTGGTGCTCGCGGTCACCGGGGCGGAGGCGCTGTACGCCGACATGGGCCACTTCGGCCGCCCGGCGATCAGCCGCGCGTGGTTCTTCTTCGTGTTCCCGGCGCTCACGCTGAACTACCTGGGACAGGGCGCGCTGATCCTCGAGTCGCCGGAGGCGGTCAAGAGCCCGTTCTTCCTGCTGATGCCCGCGTGGGCGCAGGTGCCGATGGTCCTGCTCGCGACGGCCGCAGCCGTGATCGCCTCGCAGGCCGTGATCTCCGGCGCGTTCTCGGTCACCCGCCAGGCGGTGCAGCTGGGCTTCCTGCCGCGACTGAGGATCCGGCACACGTCTGAAGCGGAGGGGCAGATCTACGCCCCGTCGATCAACGCGCTTCTCTTCGTCGCCGTGGTCGCGCTCGTTGTCGGCTTCGGGTCGTCCGCGGGCCTCGCGTCCGCCTACGGGATCGCCGTGACCGGAACGCTCGCGATCGACACGATCCTCTTCTTCGTGGTCGTGCGGATGCTGTGGCGAAAGCCGCTCTGGCTCGTGCTGTCGGGCGCGGTCGCCTTCCTCGTCGTCGACCTCGCGTTCTTCTCGGCGAACCTGCCGAAGGTCGTTGACGGTGGCTGGTTCCCACTGGTGCTCGCGCTCGCGGTGTTCACGCTGCTGACCACCTGGCAGCGTGGACGCGAGCTCGTCGGGGCCAAGCGTGCGCACGAAGAGGGGCTGCTGGCCGACTTCGTCGAGGAGGTTCACGCGATGGATCCGCCCGTGTTCCGCGCCCCGGGCACGGCCGTGTGCCTGAACACGGGCAAGGAGACGACGCCGCTGGCGCTGCGCGAGAACCTCGACCACAACCACGTGCTGCATGAGTGCGTGGTCATCGTGTCGGTGCAGACCCTGAGGGTCCCGCACGTCCACCGGTCCGAGCGCGTGGTGGTCGACGAGCTTGGCTACGAGGACGACGGCATCCTGCATCTCACGGTCAGCTACGGCTTCCAGGACAACCAGAACGTGCCGGCGGCGCTGCTGCAGGCCACCGCCGAGGGCCTCGAGGTCGAGATCGACGTCGCCCGGGCGACCTACTTCATCTCCAAGATCACGATCGTCCGCGGCGACCACCCCGGCATGAGCCGGTGGCGCAAGAAGCTGTTCCTGGCGCTGTCGCGCACGTCGACGAGCCCGGTGGAGTTGTTCGGCCTACCCGAGCATCGCATCGTGACCATGGGCTCCTACATCGAGCTCTAGATCGTCGTTTAGCGCGCTGTCGAGTCGCGACGGACACGTGTTCTAATCGCGGCGCGGAAGCCTCGCGCGAGGCAACGCCGATGCCGACATGGGGGCCATGGATCAGGTCTCTCGCCCGATGCTCATCGCACTCGCTGTCACTGTCGCTCTGGCAGCGGTGTGGCTCGTCGCTCTGCGACCCAAGCCCGTCGCCGTCAAGGACACCCCGCTCGCTCCGACGAAGGCGATCCCCGCCGCCAAGCAGGCCGGGGCCGCCTCCGACGCTGCGAATGCCAAGCTGAAGGCTTCCGCTCAGGCAGCCGACCAGGGAACCCCGGCCGCGCCCGCCGCGTCTGCACCCTCGAGCTCGAAGGCCGCCGCGACACCCGGCGCCACGGCCACGAAGACTTCAGCCGGATCGGCCGCCGTCCAGCGCGGCGAGACGAAGCAGGAGCGCGTCATCCTGCGCGAGATCTCGCGCGGCAAGGTCGTCGTCATGCTCTTCTGGAGCGCCGACGGCGCCGACGACATCGCCACCCGCGGCGCCATCCGCTCGCTGAACAGGCGCCACGGCAAGGTCAGGGTCCACGTCATCCCGATCGGGCGCGTGGGCGACTACGGCGCGATCACCCGCGGCGTCAAGATCGCGCAGTCGCCGACGACGGTCATCATCGGCCGCAGCGGTCAGACGCGCACGATCGTCGGCCTCAGCGAGCCGAAGGAGCTCAGCCAGGCCGTCGGGGACGCGCTGGCCAAGCGCTGAGGCGCAACACAGGATTGGCGCCCGAGCGCGGGTGCGAGCACAGGGGGTGTGGTTTCCACGCCCCCTGTGTCGTTCACCAGCGCCAGGGCATACTCACGCGATGAGCGACCAAGTCCTGCCCGAGTGGCGTGACGGAACGGTGGCCATCCTGTCGACCGTCAGCGCCGGCACGCCGCACGCGATCCCGGTTTCGACCGCGATTCGCCTCGGCCCGCGACGCGCGATCTTCGCGCTCGCGCACACTCGCGGCTCCCTGGCGCGCCTGCGCGCCGATGCGCGCGTGGCGCTGACGCTCGTGGGCGCGGGCGACGTGGCGTTCACCGCCCACGGGCGGGCGGCGGTCGTCTCGGAATCGATCGACGCTTCCGGGAACGTCGCGGCGGTTGCGCTCGAGGTGGAGCGCATCGACGACCACGGCCGCGCCCAGTTCGAGATTCTCGACGGCGTGCGCTGGCGCTGGCGTGACGGCGCCGCGCGGAGGCGCGACGCGCAGGTTCGCGCCGCGCTGCACGCGCTGAGGGCACCCGGTTAATTGTGCGGTCGTGTGTAGCCCTGCACGATTGGTCGGTGTCGATGCAGTCAGGGTCGTGGCCGCGCGGTTCGCGAACTGCAGCGATCAAGCGGGTGCGGAGCGGAGCGTCAGGACGGGGGCCGCACGCCCGCGGTTGGCACAGGGGTGTGGTGGAAAACGCGAAAATACGTCCCGTTTTCCATCACACCCCCCGCTCAACGCGCCGACGCGACCACTTCTGCAACCAACACTCGTTCCTTATCGATGCTGGTTCGGGTACCGCGGGGGCCGCTGTTCCTCGGCCCCACGTAGCGACGCCACGTCCCGAGGAACCCCTACGCCGCTGCGGGCGCGCGCGCCGCGAGCTCGATCGTCGCGCGCATGAACGCCGGCAGGTCATCCGGCTTGCGCGAGGATATGAGGTGCCCGTCGACGACGACCTCTGCGTCCTCCCACTCGGCTCCGGCGTTTCGCATGTCGTCTTCGATGGCGGGGTTGCCGGTCACGCGCCTGCCCGCGACGATGCCGGCGGACGCCGCGACCCATCCGGCATGGCAAATGAACGCGATCGGCTTGCCCTGCTCGTCCAGATCGCGCACGAGCGCGCGCAAGCCATCATCGAGCCGCAGCTTGTCGGGTCCGTAGCCACCCGCGATCACGAGCACGTCGAGGTCTGCGGGCGACAGCTCGCCGGCGCCGCGCTCGGTGGTGATCTCGTCGCCCCGCTTGCCGGGGAGCGTCGTCTCGGCCTCGGGGCCGATGACCTGGACTGTGGCGCCCGCCTCGCGCAGCCGGTAGAGCGGATAGAGGGCCTCGATCTCCTCGAACAGCGGGCCGACGGCGACCGCAGCACGCTTGCCCTCGAGCGGGAAGCGTTGATCGTGGTGGGTCATGTGGTGGCTCCTTTCTGCTTCGCTGATCTCACAACCCGATTGCCCGATCGGGAGCGCGCCTAGACTCGGCGGTGATGTCCGACGAGCGCTTCGAAGACCATCTCCGCCACCCGCGCGGGCGCGGGCGCGAGATCGCCGGCGCGCACGACGGCGCGGCCGGTGGCCATGTCTGCGGCGATCTCATCCGGATCTCGCTGGCGGTCGGCGGCGATCGCGTCAGCGCCGCCGGGTTTGAGGCCTCGGGCTGCGGCGCGA
>JALZJA010000540.1 GCA_030860005.1 Actinomycetota bacterium | reverse complement strand
ATGTCGACGTCCGCGCCGCGCTGCCGCAACAGTGACTCGAGCGCGAGCTGCAGCTGCTGGGGGCGGCGGCCCTGGGTCAGCACCACGCAGCCGTAGGTGGACCTCACGCGAGGCGCTTGGAGGCGAGGATCGCGATCAGGTGGCCAGCGACCGTGAGCAGCGCGAGTGGGACGAGCGCAAGCAGCAGGGCACGGGTGCCGGAGAGGCCGCCCGCGAAGGCGTCGACCAGGGCCGCGGCGAGGGCGAGCAGCGTCGCCTCGACCGCGAGGAACGCACGAAAGAACGGCAGGAAGCGCACCGCCCGGCGCATGCGACGCAGGGCTCCGGGACGCGGCGCGGAGGCCTCCTCCCGCGCCTCGTGCGGCGGCTTGCCCGAGTGCGCACGCGCGACCTCGACCAGGTGGCTCTCGGACTTCAGGAACAGGACGAGCACCGCGACGAGCAACCCGAGCGTCGTCCAGCCGTCGATCGAGTCCCAGCCGCCGGCGGCGCGCACGCCGAGCGCGGCGGCCAGCGCGGCATCGGTCGAGTAATGGCCGATGCCGTCGAGGTAGACGCCGGTGGGAGAGAACCGCCTTCGCCAGCGCGCGACCTCGCCGTCGCAGCAGTCGAACAGGAGCTGAAGCTGGATGAGGACGAACGCGCCGAGCGCCCCGAGCGGGCCCGGGAAGGTCAGCGACAGGGCGGCGAGCAGGCCGCTCGCGATCATCAGCCAGGTGACCCCGTTGGGTGTCAGCGGCGTGGCGATCAGCAGCCGGGTCACGTACGGAGACAGCCGGCGCATGTACAACCGGCCGGCCCAGTGCTCGGCGTCGACGCGCCCGAGCAGCGACTCCGGCTGGCAGACCGCCCGCAGCTCAGCGATCGAAGGCATCGACGTACTCGCGCACGCGCCGGCGCGCGGTGGGCTCGTCGAGGCCGAGGTGCTCGACGATCGTGAATCGGTCGGGCCGCGTGGCCGGCGCGTGGACCACCGCCTGGGCGAACTGCCCCTCGGTGAGGCCGAGGTCGGACGGCGTGCGCGGCAGCCCGTGGCGGGCGAGGCAGGCGTCGAGGTACGCGCTCAACTCGCCGTCGCCGCGCAGATGCGACGCGAACAGGGCGCCCATGCCCGCGAGCTCGCCGTGGTTGCCCTTGCCCGGGAAGAGATGGTCGATGGCGTGAACGATCTCGTGGTCGCCGCCGCTGCACGGCCGGCTGCTGCCGGCGACCGCCATCGCCAGCCCGGAGAGCACGAGTGCGTCGGCGAGGACGGTCAGGAAGGCGTCATCCTCGATGCCGTCGGTGCGATTGAGCACCGCCTCGGCGGCGGTGCGGGCGAAGGTCACCGCGAGCCCGTCCACCACCTCGCCGCGCTCGCGCTCGGCTAGCTGCCAGTCGGCGATCGCCGACAGGTTGCTCACCGCGTCGCCGATCCCCGAGCGGCGCATCTCCGGCGGGCTGCGCCGCACGTAGTCGAGGTCGACGACGACCGCGATCGGCATCTGCACCCCGTAGGACCCCTTGCTGGCCTCGTGCTCGAGCGACGACACGGGCGAGGCGATCCCGTCGTGGGCGAGGTTTGTCGCCACCGCGACCATCGGCAGCCCGGTCAGGCTGGCCGCGTACTTGGCCACGTCGAGCGTGCGCCCGCCGCCGATGCCGACCAGCGCGTCGTAGAAGCCCCCCCGCAGGCGGCCGGCGAGGTCCGTCGCGGACTCGAGGTTCCCGTCGGCCACGCCGAAGATGCTGCAGTTCTCGAGCGTCGCGCGCACCTTCGCGGCGATCTCCTCGCCCTGGCCGGGGCCCACGGCGATCGCCACGTGCCCGCCGCTCGAGATCCTGCGGTCGGCCAGCAGCGGCGCCAGCGCGGCGACCGCGCCCGCGCGGATATCGATCACCAGCGGCGCGCCGACCATGCGCGCTAGTACCGGCATGCGATCTCCCGGGCGCGTGCGAGGTCGGCGTGGTCGTCGACCTCTACCCACTCGGCCGCGCCGATCGCGGCGACGCGCACCTCTCCCCCGCCCGCGGCGTACTCGCCGAAGCCGTCCTCGTAGTACAGCGACGGGTCTCGCCGCCACGTCGCCTCGAGCGCGTCGGCCACGGGTCCGGCCGCAGCCGGCTCGATCACGGTGATGCCGATGTACTCGCCGTGCGCCGAGCGCGGATCCATCTGCTTGGTGATCCGCTCGAGCTGGCCGTCCGCCATCAGGCGAACCTTCATCTCCTCCTCGCCGAGGGGCTTCTCGCGGTCGACGGCAAGGAGCACTTCCGGTCCCCGGGCGGCGAGCACCCGCTCCTCGACGACGGCGGGGTGCACGGTGTCACCGTTCACCAGCAGGACGCCCTCCGCGAAGGCCTCGCGCGCGCACCACAGCGAGTAGGCGTTGTTCCAGATCTCAGCCTTGTCGTTGTAGATCAGCTCCAGACGCAGGCCGTGCCGGCGCTCGAGCGCCGGCACCTGCTCCCGCACCGCGTCCGCCGCGAAGCCGGTGACCACGACGACCTCCTCGAGCCCGACCTGCTTGAGGTTGGCGAGCGTGATGTCGAGGATGGGGCGCTCGCCGTCGACAGGGAGCAGCGTCTTGGGGAGTGCGTCGGTCAACGGCGACAGGCGCGTGCCGGGGCCGGCCGCGAGCACCATCCCGATCATCGGGCCGACTCGCCCGGGCCCGCGCGCTCAGTCATCCTCGTCCTCCTCGTCGTCGTAGAGGGCCGGCCGCTGCGCCTGGCCGAAGCGCAGCCAGCTGACGGCGCTCTCGGC
>JALZJA010000383.1 GCA_030860005.1 Actinomycetota bacterium | reverse complement strand
GACCCGGCGCTCGTCGCGCTGCGCGAGCAGGCGCTCGTGGAGCTGCGCGCATGACCGCCGCGCTCGTGGCGCTCGCGCTGCTCGGCGGCTGGGAGGCCTATGTCCGCCTGAGCGGGATCGACGAGCTGCTGCTGCCGGCTCCGAGCGCCGTCGCGCAGGCCGTCTACGACGATCGCGTGCTGCTGTGGGACAACTTCACGGTCACCGCCGGCGAGATCGGCCTCGGCATCGCAGCGGCCGTCGCGGTCGGCCTCGCGTGCGCGGTCGTGATCCACTTCTCCCCCGCGCTGCGCCGGGCGCTGTACCCGCTGCTCGTCGGCTCACAGACGATCCCTATTCCCGTCGTGGCTCCGCTGCTCGTCGTCTGGTTCGGCTTCGACCTCGGCCCGAAGATCGTGATCGTCGCGCTCGTCTGCTTCTTTCCGATCGTCGTGCCGACGCTCGACGCGCTCGGGCGCGTCGACGCCGACCAGCGCAAGCTCATGCAAACCTTCGGCGCGTCGCGCTGGCAGACGTTTCGCATGGTCGAGGCGCCGGCCGCGCTGCCCGGCCTGTTCACCGGGGCGAAGCTCAGCGTCGCGATCGCCGCGATCGCGGCGATCCTCGCCGAACAGGCGGGCACCGAGAAGGGGATCGGGCGCATCGTCGACCAGGCCCTGGCTCAATTCGAGACGCCGCGCGCCTATGCCGCGGTGCTGATCCTGTCCGTCTTCGCGGTCGCGCTGTTCGGCGTGCTCGCATTCGCCGAGCGCAGGCTGCTTCCCTGGGCGCAGAAGACGAGATAGGCCATGAAGTCAACGAGAGGAACCGCCCCGTGATCCGTCGAGCCATGCCCGCCGTCCTCGCCGCAATGCTCGTCGTCGTCCTTTCCGCCTGCGGCGAGCGCAAGGAGCCAACCGACGGCGCGGGCGCGGCTGAGCGCGTCGACCTCGTCCTGGACTACATCCCCAACGCCGACCATGCCGGCATCTACACCGCGATCGGCACGGGCGAGTTCAAGGCCGCCAGACTCGACGTGCGTGCGCGCACGCCATCAGATCCAGCCGCGCCGCTGAAGCTGCTGGCCGCCGGCAGGGCCGATCTCGCGATCTCCTACGAGCCCGAGCTGCTGCTGGCGCGCGCGAAGGGCGCCAAGCTGGTCGCGATCGGCGCGCTCGTCCAGAAGCCGCTGACGTCGATCGTGTCGCTCGGGTCGAGGGGGATCGACAAGCCGGCGCAGCTCGAGCGCAAGAAGATCGGCACGGCCGGGATCCCTTACCAGGACGCGTATCTGAAGACGATCCTCGCGCAGGCGGGTGTCGCGTCGGAGCGGGTGCGCTCGGTCAACGTCGGCTTCAACCTCGTGCCGGCGATCGTGTCCAAGCGCGTCGACGCCGTGCTCGGAGCCTTCTGGAACGTCGAGGGCGTCGAGCTGAAGCGGCGCAAGCGCGACCCCCACATCCTGCGCGTGGAGAAGATCGGCGTGCCGACCTACAACGAGCTCGTCATCGTCGCCCGCGAGCAGGACGCGCGCTCGCGCGGGCCGCTGCTGCGGCGCTTCATGCGCGCTCTCGGTCGTGGTCATGAACGGCTGCGCGAGCACACCGGCCTCGGTGTCAACGAGCTCGTCAAGGCCGACCGCAACCTCAAACGCGGACTGCTGCGCGCGCAGATCAAGGCGACGCTTCCGGTCTTCTTCCCGAGCTCCTCCAAGCGCCCGTTCGGCTTCCAGAACCCGCGCGACTGGCGGCGCTATGCGAAATGGATGTTCGACCGCGATCTGCTCGACCGCCCGCAGAACGCCGACCGCGCGTTCACGAACGAGTTCCTGCCCGGCGAGGGGATCTGACCGCCCGCGCCATCTCACGGGCGCAGGCCCGCCGCCTCGCGCTGCATGCGCAGGGGCTCGCGGGCCGCCGACCGGCGGGCGGCCGCGGCCCGGAGGCGATCGCCGCGGTCGTGCAACGGATCGGTTGCCTGCAGCTCGATCCCGTCAGCGCGGTCGCGCGCAGCCCACTGCTCGTGCTCTTCGCGCGGCTGGGAGCGGTGCGCGAGACGGCGCTCGAGCAGGCCGCCTACGAGCGGCGGGCGCTGTTTGACGCCTGGGCGCACGAGGCGTCGCTTGTCGCCACCGCCGACCTGCCGCTGCATCGCTGGGCGATGCGCACGTTCCTGGACGCGCCGACAACCCGCGCGGCGCGGGCACGGGCGTTCCTCGATGCCAACGCGGCGTTCTGCGAGGAGCTCGTCACCGAGCTGCGCGAGCGCGGCCCGCTGCGCGCGCGTGACCTCGAGGACCGCTCGGCCGAGCCGTGGCGCCACGGTTGGTGGACCGACGAGGTGTCCGGCCGCCAGACGATCGCGCGGCTGCTGGACATCCTCTGGGTCACGGGGCGCATCGGGATCGCGCGGCGCATCGCGGGAGAGCGCGTCTGGGACGTCTTCGAGCGCTGCCTGCCCGACGGCGCGCCGTCTGCGGACCTCGCCGACGACGAGGCCGAGCGCGCGGCCGTGCTGCGCGCGGTGCGGATGCTCGGCGTCGCGCGTCCGGCGCA
>JALZJA010000382.1 GCA_030860005.1 Actinomycetota bacterium | reverse complement strand
TCCGCTGGATGGCCGAGCGGTGGACGAGCGCCGGCTACGCGAAGAAGATGGTGATCACGGTTCCGATGCTCCCCGACACGGTCGCCAGCGGCCACGGCCCGCTGGCCAGCGGCGCCGCCGGGGACTTCAACTCGAACTTCCGCACGCTCGCCGAGCGTCTCGTCCAGCATGGCCTCGGGTCGGCGGTGTTGCGCATCGGTCCCGAGTTCAACGGCAACTGGTTCAAGTGGACGATGAACGTGCCCAACGGAGGCGCGGACTTCGCGGCCTACTGGCGCCAGATCGTCACCACGATGCGCGCCGTGCCCGGCGCGCGCTTCAAGTTCGACTGGGCAGCCAATGCCGGCAGCGCGTGGATCGGCCCCGGCCAGCAGCTCGAGGCGACCGACGCCTGGCCTGGCATCGACTACGTCGACTACGTCGGCCTGGATGTCTACGACCAGAGCTGGGGGTCGTGGGCCGCCGACCCGGTGGCACGCTGGAACGAGTACGTCAACCAGCACAACGGCATGGCCTGGCAGGCTGCCTTCGCGGCCTCCAAGGGCAAGCCGCTGACGTTCCCCGAGTGGGGTCTCGCGGACCGCACGGACGGCCACGGCGGAGGCGACAACCCGTACTTCATCCAACAGATGCACGCGTGGATCGCGTCGCACGACGTCGCCTACCACCTGTACTTCGAAGACAGCGACTCCAACGCGCAGTACGCCGTCTTCAGCGGCAGGTTCCCGAATGCCGCGAAGACCTTCATCAAGCTGTTCGGCTACGGCGGCGCGGGCGACTCCTCGTCATTTGACATCGCGGAGTTCGCGCGGCTGTGCATCGACCGAGCGCGGATCTCGCCCAGCGCCCGGCGCCTGAAGCTGCTGGCGTCGATCACCCGGCGCGCGTCGGGCGCCACGCGCGTCGAGCTGCACGCGGGCGGGCGCAAGACGCGGTTCTCCAAGACGATCAACGGCGGCCGCGTCAAGGTCTCGCGCAAGCTCTCGCGTTCGCAGGCGCGCAAGGGAACGGGCATCGTGACGATCAGCTACGGCGGCAACGCGGCGACGAAGCCCCAGCAGGTGCGCCTGCGCGTCGCTCCGCGCAAGGCGCACCTTCGCCTCCGCCTCGCGCCGAGCCTCGTCAACGGCTGGCTGAAGACCAACGGAACGATCAGCAGGCGCGCGCGCGGCGTCGTGCGGCTGCAGCTGAAGTACGAGATCAACGGGCAGACCGTCACGCGCCAGTACAAGGCCAAGATCCGAAAGGGACGCTGGCGCCTCAATGCCGCGCTCTCCCAGCTCGTGCGCGACGAGATCGCCGGGCGCCGGGGACCCGTCCATGCCTACGCGCTCTACACGGGCTCGCTGCCGCGCCGGATCGGCGGGCAGATGAAGTCCTACGAGCTGCTCGCCCCGCGCTGAGCGCTCAGCCGAGCTGAGCCATCGCGCGCAGCGATTATCGTCAGCCCGTGCCCGCGGGCCAGGACATCGACGCGCCGACGGCGAGCATCCTCATCCCGGTGCTCGACGAGGCGCGCTGGCTCGAGCGGACGGCCGCGGCGGCGAGCACACAGGAGGTGCCCGGCGGCGTGGAGGTCATCTTCATCGACGGGGGCTCGATCGACGGCAGCCGCGCCATCCTCGAGCGACTCGCTGCCGACGACGAGCGCGTCCGCGTGCTCGACAACCCCGAACGCGTCATCCCCGTGGCGCTCAACCGCGGGCTGGCCGCCGCGCGCGGAGCCTACGTCGCACGGATGGACGCCCACGCGCTCTACCCTGGCGACTACGTGGCCCGCGGTATCGAGCGCCTGGCGCCGGGTGATGTCGAGTGGGTCACCGGGCCGGCCGTGCCCGACGCGCCAGGCGGGTTTGCGCGCTGCGTCGCCGTGGCCCTGCGCTCCCCGCTCGGCCAGGGCGGGTCATCCAAATGGACCGATGCGGACGCGGCGGGCGCCTCGGCAAGCGAGTTCGAGCTCGACACTGGGGTCTTCGCGGGGGTCTGGCCGCGCAGCACGCTCGAGCGCCTCGGCGGCTGGGACCCGGCCTTCCACGTCAACGAGGACGCCGAGATGGCGGCCCGGGTGCTCAACGACGGCGGGCGCATCGTCTGCCTGCCGGCGATGGCCGCGCGCTACGCCCCGCGCGACACGCCGCTCGGGCTCTGGCGGCAGTACTGGCGCTTTGGCTGCTTTCGCGCGAAGACATCGCGCCGCCACCCGATCGCGCTGCGCCCGTCGCACGTCGCCTGCGGCGCACTTGCGGCGACGGTCGCCGTCGCACTCGCGCCCACTGGCCCGCTGCGCCGGCCCGCGTGCACGCTCGCGGCCTTGTGGGC
>JALZJA010000378.1 GCA_030860005.1 Actinomycetota bacterium | reverse complement strand
CGGCCACCCCGCGCCTGTCCCTGGCGACGCGTTCGCCGGGCGCTTGACCCACCGGTGGCACCGCGGGCGCCCCCGTCGCCGCATGATCGAGCGCGACGGAGATCCGGGCGACCGCGAGTACCGCTCCGACCAGCATCAGCAGCGAGCCGGCGAGCGCGAGCCAGATCCCGACCATCGGATCCTGGTCGAGCCCCTGCGCGGCGGGCGGGTGATTCAGGAGCGACACGATCACGACGACCGGCGCGACGACCGCCGCCGCGAGCATCCAGCTGTCGGGCAGCGGGCTCCAGAGCGTCAGGGCACCGGCCGCGACGATCACGGCTGCGATCGCGAGCGCCGCAAGCACCATGTCCCACACCTCGAACGTCGTCCAGGCGCTGATGCCGGGCTCAAACCAGTCGAGGAACAGGCTGACCATCAGCAGGATCGCGCCTACGCCCAGCAGCAGGAGTCCGCCCAGCCGGTTGCGCGTCTCCGGCGGAAGGCTGCTCACGGGTGGAAGCGCTCTGTCGTCCTCAACGGCCATGGCCAACACCTCTCTGGATCGCTTCATCGCAGCGCGGACGCGCCCGTCTCGGGCGTGTACCCGTGGCGAGCCGGCGGGAAGCGCTAGTGCACGGCGGCCCGAGCGTCGCGGCCGGATCTGACCAGCGCGGCGCCGATGAAGTCGCGGAACAGTGGCGCCGGGCGCTCGGGGCGCGATTTGAACTCCGGATGGAACTGCGAGGCGACGAAGAACGGGTGCTCGTCGAGCTCGATCATCTCGACGAGGCGCTCGTCGGGCGACGTTCCGCTGACGATCAGGCCGGCCGCCTCCAGGCGCTTGCGCAGGAAGAGGTTGACCTCGTAGCGGTGGCGGTGGCGCTCGTAGATGACGGCCTCGCCGTAGAGCTCGCGCGCCCGTGTCTCGGGGTGGATCTTCACGGGGTCGGCGCCGAGGCGCATCGTGCCGCCGAGGTCGGTGACCTCCTTCTGCTCGGGCAGCAGGTCGATGACCGGGTGCGGTGTCTCGGGGTCGAACTCGGTCGAGTTCGCGCCATCCATGCCCGCGATGTGGCGGGCGAACTCCATGACCGCGATCTGCATGCCAAGGCAGATCCCGAGGTACGGGATGCGCTGCTCGCGCGCGACGCGGGCCGCCCGGATCTTGCCCTCGATCCCGCGTCCGCCGAAGCCGCCGGGGATGAGGATTCCGCCGGCGCCACCGAGCCGCTCGCGCGCGGACTCGTCGCTGTCGAGCGTTTCGGAGTCCACCCAGTCGATCTGGATCCGGCAGCCGTGACGGAAGCCCGCGTGTCGCAGGGCTTCGGACACCGAGAGGTAGGCGTCCTGGAGCGCAACGTACTTGCCGACCAGCGCGATCCGTACGGTGTCGTTCGCGATCGCCGCGCGGGTGATGACCTCCTCCCACCCGACGAGGTCCGGCGGCGGCGCCTGCAGGCCGAAGTGCTCACAGATGAGGTCGTCCACGCCCTGGCCGCGAAACCACAGCGGCACCTTGTAGATGTCGTCGACGTCCTTGGCCCCGACGACGGCCTCGACGGGCAGCGACGCGAACAGCGCGATCTTCTTGCGGATGTCGAGATCCAGCTCGCTCTCGGATCGCGCCAGCAGCATGTCGGGCTGGATGCCGATCCGCCGCAGCTCGTTGACGGAGTGCTGCGTCGGCTTCGTCTTGAGCTCTCCGGCGTGGCCGATGTAGGGCACGAGCGTGAGGTGGATGAACATGCACTCGCGACGGCCGACATCGACCGGGAACTGGCGAATCGCCTCGAGGAACGGCAGCGACTCGATGTCGCCGACCGTGCCGCCGATCTCGGTGATCACGACGTCGGCGTCCTGCGTCTCGGCGAGCAGCTTGACGCGCTGCTTGATCTCGTCGGTGATGTGCGGGACGACCTGGACGGTGCCGCCGAGGTAGTCGCCGCGGCGCTCGCGCCGGATGACGGAGTTGTAGATGCCGCCGGCCGTGACGTTCGAGGCGCGGGACGTGTTGGAGTCCGTGTAGCGCTCGTAGTGGCCGAGGTCGAGGTCCGTCTCCGCGCCGTCCTCGGTGACGAACACCTCACCGTGCTGGTAGGGCGACATCGTCCCGGGGTCGACGTTGATGTACGGGTCGAACTTCTGCAGCCCGACCGACAGTCCGCGCGCGACGAGCAGGCGGCCGATCGACGCCGCGGCGATCCCCTTCCCGAGGGATGAGACGACGCCACCGGTGATGAAGATGAAGCGGGTGTTGCGGCCGGTCGGCGTCACGAAGCTCTGCCCACCGAGTCTAGGTGACGTAGTCCCGGAGCTTTTTCGATGAACGCGGAAATTGACGTGAACTCCCCGATGACGTTGATCGCCAGCAGCAGGACGAGGGCGATCACCTGCCCGTTGGTGTCGAGCGCCAGCACCATCCACAGGCCCGCCATCGCGCCGACGACGTTCGAGCCCGTGTCCCCGAGCATCCCCCGCTCACGGAGGTCGAAGAAGCCGGCCACGAGGACCGGCGCCGCGAAGATCCCGAGCGTCGCGATCGGTTCGGTGAGCGTCGTCGTGACGCTGAGGCCGATCCCGAGCAGGATGAAGCCCTTGATCGAGCGTCCCGGCCGCAGGTCGAGCAGGTTGAAGACGTTCGTCGCCAGCACGATGACGCCGGCGGCCAGCAGGAACTCTCCCTTGTCGCCGGGCAGATCCGACGCCACGAGCAGCGCGAGCGCGAGCGTCCCGACCGCCTTCAGCGCGCCGGTCGACAGGTCGCCGCGCATGAGCGCCGACCCGTGCCCGCGCCAGCCGCGAGATGAGCCCGACAGGACGTCGTCGATGAACCCCAGGAGCGCAACCCCCGGCACCAGGACCATGACCAGTCCGAAGTTGTCCGGATAGATGTCCGACTCGGCGAGACGCGCGAGGAGCGTGACCGGCACGAGCGCCACGAGCGCTGCCGGGACGATGAGCACGCCGAGCGGGACCGGAAGCGACAGGCCGCGGTAGTTCGCAGCGACGAGGCCGGCCTCCGTGAGCCGCCTGAGGATCACCGGAGCCAGCGCGGCGGCGGCGACGAAGGCGAACACGGCTGGCAGGAAATGCACCGGGGCAACCTAGCGCTGTGACCGGACGAAGGCGCCGCCGCTGACGTGGACGCGTCCCCCGCCAGAGCGGTGGATGGCGGCGCCCACCGTCAGCGCCCGACCACCGGCGGCAGCAGCGGGACGCCGCCCTTGCGACCGAACGCGCCGTCCGCGCCCGCGAGCACGAAGACGAGCGCGGCGCGCCCGGCATCCTCGTCGACGTTGTCGACGCTCGACATCTCATGGCCGCGGTACCAGCTCACCTGCGACGGCTTGCGCTTGCGCGTCTCGATGCCGACGACGGTCACGCCGGTGCTCACGAGCCCGTCGGCGATGCCCGCGTGCAGCGTCTTGAGCCGGTCGGCGGCCTGCTCGTCCTCCGGCTCGTCGGCGGAGCGCACGACGACCACGCCGTCAAGACCGTCGAACTTTCCGCTGACCGGTCGCAGGAGCTCCTTGCGCACCTTCCCGATGAGCTCGCCGCCCTCGACCATCTGGACGCCGATGCGGTTGCCGAAGTCGTCAAGCAGCTTGTCGTCGCGTGCAAGCCGCTCGTAGCGCGTCCCGCGCGCGCGCGCAGCGATCTTCGCTGTGTCGACGCTCGAGCGCACGACCGTGACGACCTGCAGCTCACCGCCCGTCGGCTCCAGCGCATCGCCGACGAGCTTCGGCGCGTCGTCGCTGGCGCCGAGCATGACGAGCCCGATGCGGCGGCCGCGCAGCTCGCCGCCGGTGAGGATCGGATAGGAGCGGTCGACGAACTGCTCCTGCTCGCGCAGCTCGGTGCGCGCAGTGTCGCGCTCGCCGTTGGCCTTGATGACGTCGCGCCGCAGCGAGTTGCGCAGGTCGTTCTTCGCCGACGAGACAAGCTCCTTGTCGCCGATCGCGACGCCGAGCAGCAGCCCGACGACCAGCGCGATGAAGACGGCTGCCAGCGACAGCGCGTGGTAGCGAAAGTCGAACACTAGTGACGCACCACTGGCTACTCGAGTCCGACGACAACCTCGAACTTGAGCCACAAGAGCTCCGCGACGTCGCGCAGCGCCGGGGTCAAGAACACCACCATGATCAGGCACAGCACGCCGGCGAGCACGACGAAGACGAGCGGCGCGGATCCCGGGCGCGGCCGGTACAGGCGGCTGACCCCCTTGGCGTCGACGAGGATCTCGCCGAGGCGCAGGCGGGTGAGGAACGTCGAGGCCATGCCACGGCGGTTCTTGTCGAGGAACTCGACGAGGTTGAACTGCGAGCCGACGGAGACGATCAGCTGGGAGCCCTTCTCCGCAGCGATGATCATCGCCACGTCCTGGCTCGTGCCCGGGGCGGGCACGAGCTTGTAGCGCAGCCCGAGCTTCTCGAGATGGTCGCGGCCGGGGGCCCGACCGTCGGGATAGGCGTGGACGATGAGCTCGGCGCCGCAGCGCAGCGTCGCCTCCGTCGCGGAGTCCATGTCGCCGACGATCATGTCGGGCTTGAAGCCCTCCTCGATGATCGCGTTGGCGCCGCCGTCGACGGCGAGGAGCGCCGGCTTCACGTCGCGGATGTAGGGCCGCAGCGCGCGCAGGTCCTTCTTGTGGTCGACGCCCCTGACGACGATGAGCGCCGGACGGTCGCGAAAGTCGGTGTCGAAGCGCGGCAGCTCGATGCGGCCCGACAGCAGCTCGCGCTCCTCGAGCATGTGCTCGATCGTGTTCTGTGCGAACGCCTCCAGTGCGTCGCCGATCTCACGGCGGCGCTCATCGGTCGCGGCGCGAACGGCCTCCGGTTCCTGGGCTGCGCCCTTGGCGAGCATCTTGCCGGCGCGCCGCACCTCGCCGCCGTGGACCGTCAACTGCTGGCCGTCCTTGAGCTTGTCGAAGAGCTCGCGGTCGGGGAGGTCGACGAGGTGCACGCCGGCCTGGACGAGCAGGAGCGGTCCCATGTTCGGGTACGCGCCCGTCGAGGACGGGCTGCAGTTGAGCACGGCGACCACGCCCGCCGCGATGAGATCCTCAGCCGAGACCCGGTCGAGGTCGCGGTGGTCCAGTACTGCGACCGCGCCAGGGGTGAGGGTCTTCACCAGGACCTTCGTGCGACGACCAAGTCGTGCGGGCCCAGAGACCTCTCTGGCGACGGCTACGGCCATCGGCGCAGTGTACGTGGGGTTGTTAACAGCATGCGAAGGCGTGTCGGCGCCCTGCGGCGACCCGACGGGCAAGCGACTGCTAGCGTCTTGACGCGTCGTGCTCGCACCGCTTGCAGCGGTCAGCGACCAGCAGGTCACCAAGGTGTGCGGTGAGGATCCCGGCTTCTTCTGCCGCGAGGTCTACGAAGGCACCGAGGATCGCTCGCTGGCCGAGATCGCCGACTTTCTGATCGGCAAGCCGCTGACGATCATCGCGATCCTCATCGGCGCGTTGATCGTCAACAGGCTCGTCGGCCGGGGCGTCAAGCGCATGCTGCGCACGCTGCACTCGGGAGCTGTGCGCGAGCGCATCGGTGCCGTCCGCCGACGCACTCCGAACGCGCTGCTGGACACCGGCGAGACGAGCGTGCGCGCCGAGCAGCGCATCACGGCGCTGACCAGCGTGCTGCGCAGCGTCGCGACCTTCGTGATCTTCCTCATCGCAGGCTTTCTCATCCTCGACGAGGTCGGCGTGAACATCGCGCCCCTGCTCGCCGGGGCCGGCATTCTCGGCATAGCGCTCGGCTTCGGCGCCCAGTCGCTGGTGAAGGACTTCCTGTCGGGCCTGTTCATCCTCGTCGAGGACCAGTTCGGCGTCGGCGACATCGTGGACCTCGACCAGCAGACCAGCGGAACCGTCGAGGCGGTGTCGCTGCGAATCACGCGACTGCGGGCGGTCGACGGGACCGTGTGGCACGTTCCCAACGGCGAGATCCGGCGCGTCGGCAACAAGAGCCAGCACTGGTCGCGCGCGCTGCTGGATATCGATGTCGCCTACGACACCGACATCGAGCACGCCAAGCAGGTCATCAAGAGCATCGCCGACGAGCTCTGGCACGAGCGCGAGGACATCCTCGAGGAGCCCGAGATGTGGGGCGTCGAGGCGCTCGGCCCGAACTCGGTCGTCATCCGACTCGTGCTGAAGACCCGGCCGTCGGACCAGTACGGGGTCAGCCGCGAGCTGCGCCAGCGTTTGAAGGCGGCCTTCGACGCCGAGGGCATCGAGATCCCCTTCCCACAGCAGATGATCTGGCACCGCGGCGCGCCGCCCGGCGCGCAGCCCGAGCCCGAGCCCGAGGCGTCCGACAAGGTGTGAGCGCCGGGCGCGGGTAGCGCGGCGTCAGGCGCGGTCGAGATCGCGCGTGTAGCGGACGCGATGCTCGTCGAGCGTCTCGACGAGCTCGCAGAGCAGGTGCTGGACCTCGCGCAGGCGAACCTGCGCCGATTCCTGCGCCAGCCCGCTGCGCAGGTGCTCGCACCAGGACGCGAACGTGTCATCGCACGCAGCCCGGAACCGCGCGTAACCCATGCAGAGCACCTTGCCGTGCTCCTCGACGATCATGAGCTCTCCGATCGCGCGCTGCTCGTCAGACCAGATCATGAGCGCGGGCCCGTAGGCGTGGGTGAGAAAGCGCTTTGCGATCTGCGACTGCAGGTGTGCCACCCGTCGCGTCTCTTCCGCCTCGGGGAAGCTCAGGAACTGGATGTCTCGGCGCAGGATCTCCGTCCAACCGAAGTACTGCGCGAGCCGGAACAGCGTCGTGCGCAGCGTCTCCTCGGCGCGCGGGTGATCGCCGCCGAACTTCGCCAGGAAGTCGAGCTCGAGGATGTTGTACAAGCGGCTCTGGAGGTCGAACGCGGCCGCGGCGAGCGGCTCGCGGTAGCGAGTCAGGACCGTCTCGGCATCCAGCTCGCGGTCGATGAGCGCCGTGCGCCGATGGACCTCGGCCTCGAGGTCGCTGTTGAGCCGCGCGAGTCGCTCGGCCATCCGCGACTGGCGTACGGCGACGAGCGCGCTCACGAGCGCCGCGATGACGCCACCGGCAAATCCAATCCAGGCTTGGGTCATGTCAGCCGTGTATCACCATTGGCCCGGTCGGCTCTGTACGGTCACAGGCGCCGTCATGACCAGTCACGCCATTGCGGCGATCAGGCACTATCGCAACCGGAGGTGCAAACACCATGGCAGTCAGTCGACGTGTGCCACCGCGCCCCACTGAGCCGGCCAGCCCGCGACCGCGGCGCGCGCTGATGCGCATCGTGGCGGCGGCGATAACCGTGGCCGCGCTGGCGGGCGCCTTGCTGATCTCGGGCTGCGGCAGCGACCGGGCGGAGAGCTCGAACCCCGCCTCGGAGACGAGCACCACTCCAGAGACAACCACCTCGGGCGACCGGAACAAGGACGACGGCGGTAGCGACAGGACCGGTGGCGGCAGCGACACGGGCGGTGGCGGCAACACGCCACGCGACACCGACCCGGATCCCGACCCCGACTCGGATCCCGACCCCGACCCGGATCCCGATCCCGATCCCGACCCCGATCCCGACCCGGATCCCGACCCCGAGCCCCCGCCCGAACCCGAGCCCGCACCCACACAGGAGTAGCCGCGGCCGCGCGTCAGCTGCTGATGAGTCACGGGTCGGCTCATCAGCAGCTCTGACGGTACGGAGTGCCGGCCCCGTAGCGAACCCACTCGGTCTTGCTGAGGCCCATGCCCAACAGGTTGCAGACCTCCTTGTGCAGCGCAGAGAAGTCGCGCCAGAGGATGTCCTCGAGCAGGCTGATCGTGGTGTCCGAGCCTGCGGAGGCGAAGGTGCCGTCGGGGCTGAAGGCGACGCTGTAGACGGGGCCGGTGTGGCCGGTGAGCGTGCCGATCTGCCGGCGGGTGCGCACGTCCCACAGCCGGACCGTGTTGTCGAAGCTGGCGGAGGAAAGCGTGCGCCCGTCGCGGCTGAAGGCAACGCTGTAGACGCGCTCGGTGTGGCCGGTGAGCGGCTCACCAAGCTGTCGGCGGGCGCGCACATCCCACAGCAGGATCGCGTTGTCGTAGCTGCCGGACGCCAGCGTGCGTCCATCGCGGCTGAAGGTGACGCTGGTCACGAAGTCAGCGTGACCGGTGAGCGCGCCGACCTCTCGCCGCATGCGCACGTCCCACAGCCGGATCGTGTTGTCGGCGCCTCCGGAGGCGAGGGTGCCGTCGGGGCCGAAGGCGACGCTGCGGACGGGCTTGGCGTGGCCGCTGAGCGTGCCGATCTGCCGGTGGGTGCGCACGTCCCAGAGCCGGATCGTGCTGTCCTCGCTGCCGGACGCCAGCGTGCGCCCATCGGGGCTGAAGGCGACACTGCGGACCCAGTTGCTGTGGCCGGCGAGCTTGCCGAGCAGTCGGCGGGTGCGGATGTCCCACAGCCGTATCGTCTCGTCGAGACTGGCGGACGCGAGCGTGCGCCCATCGGGGCTGAAGGCGACGCTGCGGACCGAGTCGATGTGGCCGGCGAGCGGGTTTCCGAGCAGTCGGCGAGTGCCTACGTCCCACAGCCGGATGGTCAGGTCGTCGCTGGCGGAGGCGAGCGTCCCGCCTCCGGGGCTGAACGCGACGCCGTTGACGGCGCGCTTGTGGCCGGTGAGCGGGCCACGATTTGTGCGGACATCGGATACGCGGATCGTCGTGTCGTTGCCACCCGACGCGAGCATGCGCCCGTCGGGGCTGACGGCCACACTGAAGACGATGCCGGTGTGGCCGGTGAGCGTGCCGAGCCGCCGGTGCGTGCGCACGTCCCACAGCCGGATCGTTCTGTCAGTGCCGGCGGAGGTAAGCGTGCGCCCGTCGGGACGGAAGACGACAGAGTAGACCGAGCCGGTGTGGCCCGTGAGCGTGCCGAGCCGCCTGCCGGTGCGCACGTCCCACAGTGAAATCGTGTGGTCGAAGCTGGCGGAGGCGAGCGTGCGCCCGTCGGGGCTGAAGGCGACGCTGACGACGCGGTCGGTGTGGCCGGTGAGCGGCCGCTTGAGCTGCCGTTCGGCGCGGACGTTCCACAGCCGGATCGTCCTGTCCTTGCCGGCGGACGCCAGCATGCGCCCGTCGGGGCTGAAGGCGACACCGAAGACCGGGCCGGTGTGGCCCGTGAGCGTGCCGAGCCGCCTGCCGTTGCGGGCGTCCCACAGCCGGATCGTCTGGTCGTCGCCGGCGGACGCGAGCGTGCGCCCGTCGGGACTGAAGGCGACGCTGAATATCCGCCCGGTGTGTCCGGTGAGCGTGCCGAGCCGTCGGTGGGCGCGGGCGTCCCACAGCCGGATCGTCTGGTCGCTGCTGGCGGAGGCGAGCGTGCGCCCGTCGGGGCTGAAGGCGACGTCGTGGACGGCGGCCGTGTGGCCGGTGAGCGGCTCGCCGAGCTGCCGATTGGTGCGGGTGTTCCAGAGTCGGATCGTGTTGTCGTTGCTGGCGGAGGCGAGCGTGCGCCCGTCGCGGCCGAAGGCGACGCTACGGACGGGTGCGGCGTGGCCGTGCAAGACCCCGAGGACTCCTGAGCCGCGGACGGCGGGAAGTGCTGCGGTGATGGCGCTGCGAGCTTCCACGCGCGGACTCGTGCGGTACGCCTCGAGGGCTAGTAGGAGCGCGACGTCCGGTCGGCTCTCGAGCTGCACCGTCGACTTCGCCGCGAGGGCGAGCGATGTCGATGCCCTTTGCTGTCGCTGCGCTTCGCTGCGCTGGCCGAGCGCCCAGACCGCGATCCCGGCGAGAACGGCCCCCACGATCAGGAACACGGCCGCACGGCGCCGCTCGCGGCGGCGGTCCTGCAGGCGCCGAGCCTCGTCGCGGCGCCGGCTGATCCACGGGACGAGGAACTCGCTCGTGATCTCGTAGATGTAGATGTCGCGGCGACGCTCACGCCGTACGAGCTTTGACTCGCTCTCCAGGCGCTTGAGCGCTTGCTCGAGCTGCCGCGTCGGAATGTCCTCCTCCTCGCGCACGCGCTGCAGCAGATCGTCCGCGGAGATGACGTTGCGCGTGCCGCCCGATGTGACCATCTGGGCGAGCAGCGCGACCGCGGCGCTTCGCTGGTCGGGTCCGAACGCGTCGAGCGCCTCGCCGAGGTAGTCCTCGAGCAGACCCTGGACACCGCGAGTCGCCAGCAGCATCTGCGGGTCGTCTGCCTGCCACAGGCGCAGGCAGACCGTCTGGACCTCGGACAGGCTGAGGTCGCCTGCGCCGAACCGCTCGGCGAGCGCATCGCGGAGGCGCTCGGCGAGCTCGGGCTCGAGCTCGCGCTCAAAATGACCCGGGTAGCGCTCGAACGGTCCACGGACGATCGTCGGCAGCGCGTCCGGCGCGGGCGCACCGAGGCGCAGCGCCTGATCGATTAGCTCGGGGCAGGCGCCGAGCAGCTGCTTGACCCTGCCCAGAAAGTCCTCGCGAAAGGCGAACACGAGCTTGATCGGGAGCGGTTCGCGCAGGAGCCTGACGAGCAGGTCGACGATGCGCTGCTGCGCCTGCTCGGCACCGGGTTGCTCGAACAGCGTCAGGATCTCCTCGAACTGGTCGAAGACGATCAACGGCCGGTGCGCCGTGCATGCGTCGCGAACGCGCTCCTCGAACGCCTCGGTGGAGAGGACGACGCGCGGCGAGTCGTCGTCGTCGGAGGCGAGCAGCGAGGGCAGGTACTCGGCGTCTTCGTCGTCGTCGGCGGTCGCGATGCGCTCGATCACGAGCTCCTCGTCGGCCCGCGGCTGCACGCGAACGCGCTCGGCGTGGAAGCCGAGCTCGGTGACGTCCGGAAGCAGCCCCGCGTTGATCAGCGACGACTTGCCGTTGCCGGAGTCCCCGTAGAGCATGACGCCGCGGTGGACCGTAACGAGGCTTGCCAGCCGCCGCGTCTCCTCCTCGCGGGCGAAGAAGATCGCGTGGTCGATGAAGCGAAACGGCTGAATTCCGCGGTATGGAACCGCGGGGACAGCGACGACCGGAGCGTCATCGACGGCGGCTATGGCTTCAGCTCCTTCCCGCGCACGAGCTCGTAGAGCTGTGGCACGAACGACCAGACGTCCTGCGCGATGAACCTCACGTAGCGGCGCTGGCTCTGCCAGACGTCGAGGATCAGCGGGTCGGGGCGGAAGTCGACCGAGTACATGTCAGGGAGGTTTGCGCTGTCGATCTTCCAGCGCAGCGTCTTGAACAGCAGCCGCAGGTTGTAGTCCAGCAGGCTGTAGCCGACGAAGAGCGTCGTCCAGCCGGTCAGGTAGAACTTCAGCGTCAGTGGGACCGGGTCGTATGGGTCCTTGTTGCTCATCCGTAGGACGAACTGGATGTAGTCCTCGTCGGTCACGACGATCGTCTCCGGGCGCGCGATGTCGCCGTGGATCTTGAACACGACCGGGCTGTGCGGTGTGGGATCGCGGTAGTCGGTGGTCGGCTCGAGGTGAGGCGTATAGACCGCGACACGCGGCTGCTTTCCGGCGGCCGCGAGCGCGTTCTCGAACAGCTGGTCGTAGTTCGTCGTGATGACGAGCGGGAAGTCGAGCTCGGCGAGCGCGCGCAGCATCGGCGACGGGCGCTTGTTCACCTGAACCGCGTCGCGCACGGCGTCGACGAGCTGGTGGCGCGAGCGCTCGATCTCGAAGAAGAGCGCGACGCGCTGGAGGTTCCCGAGATCCTCGTCGGGGTAGCGCTCCGCGAGCCCACAGGTGCGCGCGAGCTCGCGGCTGAGGGCGGAGCCGATCGGCGGCCGCTGGTCGGCGGGGTACTCGAACGGCGATCCCTCGGGGGGCGCGGCATGCACGCCGGCGCCGAGAAACAGGATGGACTTCTGCTCTCGCACGCCGCCGGCGACGAGATCGAGTACGCGGTTGAGATCCGAGCTGTCCCCCACAGCCCGCGCGAGCCTATACCGCCGGCTCGGTGGCGCGCGTGATGTCCATCACATCTGCCGCCTGCCGTTGCTTGGCTACGCCGCGCGCAGCAGCTCCTCGGCATGGCGCCGGGCGGCGTCGTCGCCGTGCTCGTCGGCGCCGAGCATGCGCACGAGCTCTGAGACGAGCTCGCCGTCGCCGAGCTGGCTGACGGTCGCGCGCGCGACGCCGCTGTCGGCATCCTTGGCGATCGAGAAGTGGCGCGCGGCGAGCGAGGCGACCTGCGGGAGGTGGGTGATGCACAGGACCTGGCCCCCCGCAGCGAGCTCGCGCAGCTGCTCGCCCACCGCGCGCGCGGTCTGGCCGCCGATGCCGGCGTCGACCTCGTCGAAGACGAGCGTCGCGGTGCCGGCGACCGACGCCGCGCCCATCAGCGCGAGCATCACGCGCGACAGCTCGCCACCGGACGCGACGTCGCGCAGCGAGGCGGCGGCCACGCCGGGGTTCGCGGCGATGAGGAACTCGACGGCGTCCGCGCCGGTCGGCCCCGGATCGCGCTCGGTCAGCTCGATCTGAAACGACGCGGCCTTCATCGCCAGCTCGTCCAGGCGCGCGCGCACGGCCGCGGCGAGCTTGGGCGCCGCCGCCGCGCGGGCCTTGCGCAGCGC
>JALZJA010000372.1 GCA_030860005.1 Actinomycetota bacterium | reverse complement strand
GTCTCATGCCGAGCGGTTGGTTATGCCGAGTGACCGTCTGACGCCTGCCGTTCTCGCTGCTCAGGGGTGCTTCTGGAGTTGAGCGACTCCGCATAACGGTCGGTGTTGGTCAAGTCTCCGTGGGTTCGTTTCTTCGATCTCACTGGAGGCAGCGATGGGCAGCAGGGTGGTTGCGGCGGATGGGCCGCCGGAGTCGGAGGGTGCGGTGGAGAAGGTGCTTGCCGGCTATCGGCGCTATCTGCTGGTCGAGCGCGGGGTGAGCGAGACGACGGCGGCCTGTTACGAGCCCAGGGCCCGGCTGTTCCTCTCGCAGCGCGAGGGGCTCGAGGATCTGGGGTTGGACCGGCTGACGGCCGCCGATGTGAGCGGCTTCCTCGCGCGCGAGTGCCCGTTGCACGGTGCCGCCTCGGCGCAGCTGCTGGTGGCCGTCGTGCGCTCGGTGCTGCGCTATCTGCATCTCGCCGGGTTGATCGCCGCGCCGCTTGAGTGGGCGGTGCCCGGCGTGGCCGCCGTGCGGGGTCGGTCGTTGCCGTGTGGGGTGGGCGAGACGACGGTCACCAAGCTGTTGTCGAGCTGTGATCGCCGGCGGACGGTCGGCCGACGTGACTATGCGATCTTGCTGTTGCTGGTCAGGCTGGGGCTGCGTGCCAGCGAGGTGGCTCAGCTCGCCCTCGAGGACGTGAGGTGGCGCGCCGGCGAGATCGTGGTTCATGGCAAGGGCGCCCGGGTGGACAGGTTGCCGCTGCCGGTCGATGTCGGCGAGGCGCTGGTGGGCTACCTGGAGCGCCGGCCGCCCGGGCCCGAGGGCTGCCGGACCTTGTTCTTGAAGGCGATCGCGCCGGTCCGGCCGATGTCCAGGTATGCGGTCGGCGCGGTTGTGCGCGAGGCCTGCTTGCGCGCGGGGATCCCACGGGTCGCATGCCACCAGATGCGCCACACCGCGGCGAGCGGGATGCTCCAGGCGGGCGCGACGCTCGATGAGATCGGCCAGGTGTTGCGCCACCGAGAGCGGCGCACGACCGCGATCTACGCGCGCGTTGACCGCGCGGCGCTCAGGGCGCTCGCGCTGCCGTGGCCGGAGGTGGCTGCATGACCGCGCTCGACCAGGCGCTGCGCGACTACCTGAGGCTCCGCCGGCGGCTGGGCTATTACCTCGAGCGCGACCAGCCCGAGCTCGAGCGGTTCGTCTGCTTTCTCGAGCAGGCGGGCGCTGAGCGGATCACCACCGAGCTGGCGCTGAGGTGGGCCAGGATGCCAGCCACCGCGCACCCGATCATCTGGCGCCGGCGGCTGTCGATGGTGCGCCAGTTCGCTCGCTATCTGGCGACGGTCGATCCCGAGAGCGAGATCCCCTCCAAGGACCTGTTGCCCGCCCATCAGCCGCGGGTGGCGCCCTACATCTACGCCCCGCAGGAGATCACCCAGCTGATGGCCGCGGCACGAACGCTGCGGCGGCCGCTGAGCGCCGCCTTGTTTGAGACCGCGATCGGGCTGATGGCCAGCACCGCCCTGCGGCTGCGCGAGGCGCTCGCGCTGGACCGCGCGGACGTCGACCTCGAAGACGGCGTGCTTGACATCCGCGCCTGCAAGAACCACCGCCAGCGCGAGGTCGCGCTGCACTCGAGCACCGTCGCCGCGCTCGAGCACTACTGCCGGGCGCGAGACGAGCATTGCTCCAAGCCCGCCACGCCGGCGTTCTTCGTGACCGACCAGGGGCGGCGGCCGCACCAGACGGTGTTCTGGCAGACGTTCCGCGCGCTGATCAAGCAGGCCGGGCTGGAGGGACGCGGCCAGCGCGTGCGGCCCCGCCCGCACGATCTGCGGCACACGTTCGCGGTCCGCACGTTGATCGGCTGGTATCGCTCGGGGGAGCAGATCGACCAAAGGATGCCGGCGCTGTCGACCTACGTCGGTCACGTCTCGCCGGAATCGACCTACTGGTACCTGCAATCGGTCCCCGAGCTGATCGAGCTCGTCAGCGAGCGCCTGGACCGCACCACGGAGGAGCTGTCATGAGCCTCGTCGCCCCGACGCTTCAGGCGTTCTTCACCGACCGGCTGATCACCGAGCGCAACGCCAGCCCCCAGACGATCGCCTCCTACCGCGACACGATGCGCCTGCTGCTCGCCTACGCCGAAGAGCAAACCGGCAAGCAGCCCTTCCAGCTGGACTTCGCAGACCTCGAGGCGCCGCTGATCGGCGCGTTTCTCACCCACCTCGAAGAAGACCGCGGCAACAGCGCCCGCACCCGCAATAACCGCCTGGCAGCGATCCACTCCCTCTACCGCTACGCCGCGCTGCGCCATCCCGAGCACGCCCAGACAATCGCCAGGGTGATGGCGATCCCCACCAAGCGCTACCAGCACGAGGGCATCTCCTACCTCGATCTGGCCGAGGTCAAGGCGCTACTGCGAGCACCAGATCGCAGCCGCTGGCTGGGCCGGCGCGACCACGCGCTGCTGCTCACCATGATCCAGACCGGGGTGCGCGTCTCAGAGCTCACGACCCTCCGCGTGCGCGACGTCGACATCGCCGCCGCCGCCCACATCCACGTCACGGGCAAGGGGCGAAAGCGGCGCGCCGTGACCCTCACCCGCGAGAGCGCCGCGGTTCTTCGCCAATGGCTCACCGAACGCCAAGGCCAGCCCGAGGACCCGCTGTTCCCGAGCCGCCAAGGCGCAACTCTCAGCCGCGACGCGATCGAACTGCTCACCGCCAAGCACGCAGCCACCGCGTCCGCGAACTGCCCGTCGATCAAGACCAAGCGCGTCACCCCGCACGTGCTCCGCCACACCAACGCGATGCTCCTCAAGGCCAACGACGTCGACATCGCCACGATCGCCCTGTGGCTCGGGCACGAGAGCACCAAGACCACCCACATCTACGAGCACGCCGACCCCGCGCTCAAGGAACAAGCGATCGCCAGAACCGCCCCGCTGGGAACCAAGCCCGGCCGATACCGGCCCACCGACACGCTGCTCGCTTTCCTCGAGGCCCTCTGATTATGCCGAGCATCTGAACATCCCAAGCGCCGCTGAGCGGGCAAGAAACCGATCACCAGCACCCGCCTCGGCATAACCACCCGCTCGGCATGAGACCCGCCCGGTGAAATGCCCGATGAACGTCCGGCATACGGGACACACTTCAGGCCGTGTCCGGGCTGCTGGTCGGTTACGCGCGTGTCTCCACCGACGCTCAAGACCTCACCGCCCAGCGCAACGCGCTGCAGGCGCTCGGCGGGCCCGCCGAGCGCATCTACGTCGACCACGGGCTGACCGGCACGCACCGCGAGCGGCCGGGCCTGCGTGAGGCGCTGGCCGCCTGCCGCGCCGGGTGACACGCTGGTGGTGACCAAGCTCGACCGCCTCGCGCGCTTGCTCCCGGACGCGCGCGACATCGTCGACGACCTCACCGTCGTTTCGGCGCGGGCGCCGACCGGGTACCCCCAACCCCGTGGACGATCGCGCGCTCGCCCGCCAGTTCGCCTTCGGGCGTATCGCCGTCGGAACGGCGTTGCTCGTCGTCCCCGGTCTCGTCGGCGCTCCGTGGGTCGGGCGCGAGACCGCGAGCCGCCCGGGCGTTCACGTGCTTCTGCGCGCGCTCGGTGTCCGCGACCTCGTGCTCGGGCTCGGGCTGAAGACCGCGCTCGACCGCGACGCGCCGACGCGCGGGTGGCTCGAGGGCGGGCTCGCCGCGGACGGGGTCGATGGGGCCGCGACGCTGCTGGCCGGCGACGACCTGCCGCGCTCGGGCCGATTGCTCGTCGGCGTGCTCGTAGATGTGGGTGGTCTTGGTGCTCTCGTGCCCGAGCCACAGGGCGATCGTGGCGATGTCGACGTCGTTGGCCTT
>JALZJA010000337.1 GCA_030860005.1 Actinomycetota bacterium | reverse complement strand
TCGCTGCGCGCCTCCGAGGAGCTGCTGCAGACCCAGCAGGAGGAGCTCCAGCAGACCAACGAGGAGCTCCAGGAGAAGGCGGAGCTGCTCAGCCAGCAAAACCGCGACATCGAGGTTCAGAACGCGGAGATCGAGCGCGCACGCGAGAGCCTCGAGGAGAAGGCCGAGCAGCTCGCGCTGAGCTCGAAGTACAAGTCGGAGTTCCTCGCGAACATGAGCCACGAGCTGCGTACGCCGCTCAACAGCCTGCTGATCCTCTCAAAGCTGCTCGCCGAGAACCCCGACGAGAACCTGACCGACAAGCAGATCGAGTTCGCGTCGACGATCCATACGGCCGGCGCCGACCTGCTGTCGATCATCTCGGACATCCTCGACCTGTCGAAGGTCGAGGCCGGCAAGATGGAGATCACCCCGGGCCAGATCGAGCTCGGGTCGATCCGCGGCTACGTCGAGCGCGCCTTCGGCTCGATCGCCGAGCAGAAGGGGCTCGCGTTCGAGGTCGTGACGGCCGACGACGCGCCGCCCGCGATCTTCACCGACGAGCAGCGCCTGCAGCAGGTCCTGCGCAACCTGCTCTCCAACGCGTTCAAGTTCACCGAGGCCGGTCAGGTCGAGCTCGCGTTCAACAGCTCCGATGAGCGCGCCCCGGACGGAACGCCCTACGCGCTGAGCATCACGGTGCGCGACACCGGCATCGGGATCGCGGAGGACAAGCTGCGGCTCATCTTGGAGCCCTTTCAGCAGGCGGACGGCACGACGAGCCGGCGCTTCGGCGGCACCGGCCTTGGGCTCTCGATCTGCCGCGAGGTCGCCCGCATCCTCGGGGGCGAGATCCGCGTCTCGAGCGAGCCCGGCAGCGGCAGCGCCTTCACGCTGCTCCTGCCGAACTACACCGAGCCGGCGCCGGCGCTCGAGCCACCGGCGCAGACCGACCTCGCGGTGGTGGATCTGGAGCTCGGGATCCCCGACGACGACCCCGCGGCGCCCGCCGACGACCGCGCGCTGATCGTCGACGGCGATCGCCTCGCGCTCATCGTCGAGGATGATCCGGACGCGGCGGGGCGCGCGCTCGAGCAGGCGCGCGGGCACGGCTTCCGCGGCGTCGTCGCGTTGCGCGGCAACCTCGGGCTCGCGCTCGCGCACGACCTCGGACCCGACGTCATCCTGCTGTCCGTCCCGGTCCGCGGCGGCGCCGGCATCCTCGATCAGCTCAAGCACCATCCGCGCACGCGCCATGTGCCCGTGCACGTCGTCGCCGACGCGCAGGAGCGCTACGACGCGCTGCGTGCGGGCGCGGCCGGCTACCTCGAGCGGCCGGCGACCGCCGAGGCGCTCGCGGCGACGTTCATCGCCGCAGCGGAGTTCCTCGACCGCCCGGTACGCCAGCTGCTCGTCGTCGACGACGACGAGGGCGAGCGCCTGAGCGTGTCCGAGCTCGTCGGCTCGGGCGAGGACGTGGAGGTGACCGCCGTCGGCTCGAGCGAGGAGGCGCTCGTCGCGCTCGAGTCCCGGCGCTTTGACTGCATCCTGCTCGACCTCAAGCTCCCGAAGATGACCGGCTTCGCGCTGCTCGACCACCTCAAGGCCGACGAGGACCACGGCGACGTGCCGGTGATCGTCCACACCGGCAAGCAGCTCACGCGCCGTGAGGAGACGCGCCTGCGCCGCTACGCCGACTCGATCATCGTCAAGGACGCAAGCTCGCCCGAGCGGCTGCTCGACGAGACCTCGCTGTTCCTGCACCGCCCGCAGACGGCGCTGCCGGCCGAGAGCCGCCGCGTGCTCGAGCAGCTGCACATGGCCGACGCCGCGCTGCAGGGCAAGCGCGTGATGATCGTCGACGACGACGTGCGCAACGTGTTCGCGCTGACGAGCGCGCTCGAGGCGCGCGGGATGACCGTGCGCTTCGCCGAGAACGGGCGCGAGGCGATCGACTCGCTCCACGCCGATCCGGGCGTCGACCTCGTGCTGATGGACGTGATGATGCCCGAGATGGACGGCCACGAGACGACCATCGCCCTGCGCGCCGACGAGCGCTTCACCGAGCTGCCGATCATCGCCCTGACGGCGAAGGCGATGAAGGGCGACCGCGAGAAGTCGATCGCCGCCGGCGCATCGGACTACATCACCAAGCCGGTCGACATCGAGCAGCTCATCTCGCTGATGCGCGTATGGCTGTACAGCTGAGCATCGACAACGACGAGGAGGCGCGCGAGCGGCTCGAGATCGACCTCCTGCTGGAGGCGATTCACCGCCGCTACAGCTACGACTTCCGCGGCTACGCGCTGGCGTCGCTGCGCCGCCGGCTCTGGCACCGCGTCTACGCGGAGGGCCTGCAGACGCTGTCCGGCCTGCAGGAGCGCCTCCTGCACGACGCCACGTGCATGGACCGCGTGCTGCGCGATCTGTCGATCAACGTCACGGAGATGTTCCGCGACCCGGGCTACTACCGGTCGCTGCGCGAGCGGGTGTTCCCGCTGCTGCGCACCTATCCGTTCATCCGTGTCTGGAACGCGGGGTGCTCGACGGGCGAGGAGATCTACTCGCTCGCGATCGCGCTGCGCGAGGAGGGCCTGCTCGAGCGCACGAGGATCTACGCCACCGACATCAACAGCGCCGCGTTGGCGCGTGCGCAGGGCGGTTCCTTCTCGCTGGAGCGGATGCAGCGCTACACGGAGAACTACCTGCGCGCCGGTGGAACGGAGGCGTTCTCCTCCTACTACGCCGCCGACGGCGACCGCGCGCGCTTTGACCCGGCGCTCGCGGAGGGCGTCGTCTTCGCCCAGCACAACCTCGTCACCGACGGCTCGTTCAACGAGTTTCACCTCATCGTCTGCCGCAACGTGATGATCTACTTCGGATCGGCGCTGCAGGAGGCGGTGCTCGCGCTCTTCGGCGAGAGCCTGACCCGTTTCGGCATCCTCGCGCTGGGGCGCAAGGAGTCGATCCGCCGCTCGAGCCACGCCGAGCGCTACGTGTCGGTGGACGCGACCGAGAAGATCTTCAGGCGGCGCGGATGACCGTCGACGTTGTCGCGATCGGCGCGTCGTGGGGCGGGGTGCACGCCGTCGCGACCGTGCTGGAGGCACTGCCGGCAGGCTTTGGCGCAGCGGTCGTCATCGTCCAGCACCGCAGCGCCGACGCCGAGGAGGCCGCGCTCGCGCACCTGCTCGACGCCCGTTGCGCGCTCGACGTGATGGACGCGGAGGACAAGCAGGAGCTCGAGGCCGGGTGCGTGCTCCTCGCGCCGCCCGACTATCACCTGCTTGTGGAGGCCGGCGCGGTCGCGCTGTCGGTCGACCCGCAGGTGCACCACAGCCGTCCGTCGATCGACGTGCTGCTCTGCTCCGCCGCCGACGCCTACTCCGATCGCGCGGCCGGCGTCATCCTCACCGGCGCGAACGCCGATGGCGCGCATGGCTTGGCGCGGATCGCCGCGCGTGGCGCCCCGGCGATCGTGCAGGATCCGCAGACGGCGGTTCGGCGCGAGATGCCCGACGCGGCGCTCACCGCGACGCCGGACGCGCACGTGCTCGAGCTCGAACTGATCGGCCCGCTCCTGGCCGACCTCGTGGGCACGCGCGAGGAGGCGCGCTCGTGACATCCAGTCATTGGCCGATCATGGTCGGCGTCGATCCGAGAGCTTGGTGCTCGCGATGAGGGACACGGCGATCCTGCTCGTCGACGACCATCCGGAGAACCTGCTCGCGCTCGAGGCCGTGCTCGCGCCGCTCGGCCGCCGG
>JALZJA010000335.1 GCA_030860005.1 Actinomycetota bacterium | reverse complement strand
CTCCGGCGCCCCGCCACGACGCGATCTGCACGATGGCGTCGACCTCCTCCACCATCGAGTACTCGCGCAGCAACTCGCTGAAGAGGTAGTCGTAGCACGTCGTGAACCCGAGCCGGCCGTGCCGGGTATCCAGCACCAGGCGGTCGTCACGACCGCTGTCGGTGTACTCCTTCTCGATTCCCGGGAGGAAGACCTTGTCGTAGGTGTTCTCGTCGGCGAGGTAGTCGGAGTCGCGGCCCACGACGAAGGTGCGGTTGAGAAAGCGGTCCTTCTCCTTGGCCGCGGTCAGGTTGTTGAGCACGATCGCCTCGAGGCCGTCGCCGAGCAGAGGCTGCAGTTCGCTCTCGATCCAGTCGGCGTGGTTCTCGGTGACCGCGTCCTTCATGTAGGCCAGGCAGTCGTCACGTTCGTCCCAGAAGTACCCCGACAGGCAGAACTCGGGGAACACGGCGATGTTCACGCCGCGCTCCTTGAAGATGCTCGCGGCCCGCAGGATCTTGTCCTTGTTCGCCTCGACGTCGGGCACCTCGGCGTGGATGTTGGCCAGGCCGACAGAGAGCTTCGACTCGTCGTCGCAGTAGCTGCGCTCCGCGATCACGAACTCGTCAACGTTCTCCATGGCCTCCCTCGATGGTCACAGGGGCGGCGACATTACCAACGGGGTCAGGCGCGAGCTCGAGCAGACACTCAGACGTGGATCGCTTGCGCAGCCGCCTCATGGTCAACCACGCCTTGTCGGCCGGTTGAGTGTTTGCGCCTCTGGCACTCCCTCGTCCAGTTCCTTCTCGCGTTCGATCTCCGCGTTGAGCTCGGCGCCGAACAGCAGCGCGACGTTGGTGAGCCACAGCCAGGCAACAAGCACGATGGCGCCCGCGAACGTGCCGTAGATCGCACCTATGTCGGCGATGCTCGAAACGTAGGTCGAGAAGCCGACGGATGCGGCGAGCCAGAGCAGCACGCCGACGGCCGCGCCGGGAGCCACCGAGCGATACGAACGTTGCTTGACGTCGGGGGTGACGTAGTAGATGAATGCGAAAACGAGCATCACAACGGCCAGCGCCCCGGGCCAGCGGGCGATGTTCCAGATCCGGGCAGCGGCTGGACCGAATCCGATGAAGCCCAGCAGGTCCTGCGCGAAGCGGCCGCCGACGAAGACCATGACCAGGCTGACAAGCACGAGGGCCATGAGCAAGAACGTGGACAGCACGTCGATGGACTTGCGCCGCATGAAGGTGCGGCCGCCGTCGGCCTCCAGGACGACGTTCATCGCTCGGCGCGTCGCTTCAAGCGTCCCGGTCGTTCCGTAGAGCGCGACCACGACGCTGATCACCAGCGTCGTCGCAGCGGTGCCCTTGCTCTGTAGCGCGCTACGCAGCGAGCTGTCCAGCGGCACGAGCACCGACTGTGGCGCGACGTCGCGCAGGTAGCCCATGATCGCGTCGTACGTGCCGGGGTACTGGCCCACGAGCCCCAGGATCGAGAGCGCCAGCAGCACCACGGGAAACAGCGACATGAGCCCGTAGTAGGTCAGCGCCGCCGCGTGATGCGTCAACTGGTCGTCGTAGAACGAGAGCAGCGTTCGCTTGATGATCGTCCCGGTGCGCTTCATCGGGTGATGCTTACCCGCGCTGCCGAGTGCAGCGGCGTGTGGAGAGTGCTCTCGAACGCCTTCGCTTCTGCGCCGTCAGCGTGCCGCGAACCCCACGATCAGCTGCGCCGTCTCGAGCAGGTGATCTTCTCCGCGTCGAGGCTGCTGTAACCCTCGCGCAGCCCGTACTCGATCATCGACGCAGCCCCCGTGCAGCTCGCAACGCCGAGCATCTGGTGGGCGAGCTGCTCGAAGTTCGTGGTGCTGAGCCGCGTTGCGCGGCGCCGACCCTCTGCCGAGGCCACGATCGCCTGCGCGTGTGGCGCGCCCGCCTTCACCTGGTCGTGCATCGTCGCCTGGAAGCCGAGCAACTTCTTGAAGGACTCGTCACCCTTGGCCCACCCACCGGCAGGCGCGAACGCCACGACCGACTCCGCGCGGCCGCGCGCTGCGAGTCGCAACGCGACTTGGCCGCCGAGCGAGTTGCCGACCATGTGCGCGCTCTCAAAGCCAGCGTCGTCCATGGCCCGCTCGATCGCATCAACGATGACGGCACCGCTGACCTCACCGTCCAGCGGCGGCCCGCCCGCGTGGCCGAGCAGCGTCGGGGCGAGCACCTCGTGATGGCGCTTGTGGCGCAATCGACGCATCTTGCTAGCATTCTGCGACATGAAGACCCTCTATCTACGAAACGTGCCAGACGACGTAGGCGCGCGTCTTGCCTCGCTCGCCGCGCGTGAGGGGCTTTCAGTGTCGTCATTCGCGCTGAGAGAGCTGACGGAGTCCGCGCGGCGCGCCGACAACCCCGCGCTGCTGGGCGAGCTGCCCGATCTCGAGGTGTCGGCGACGGACGTCATCGCCGCTCTCGAGGCTGGACGCTCGGCTCGGTGATCGTCCTCGACGCATCCGCGGCGGTCCTCGCCTTGCTGAACGACGGGGACGCGCGGCGATCGCTGGCAACCGACACAGTCGCCGTACCGCACCTCGCCGACCCCGAGGTCGTTCACGCTCTGCGTGCGCAGGTGCTTCGCGGCAACGTTGGCGCCGACCACGCTCGGATGGCGGTCGCTCGATGGGCGCGGCTCGGGTTGCGCCGGTTCACGGTGGTTGGTCTCCTCGCAAGGATCTGGGGGCTGCGCGACAACCTGACGGCATATGACGCCACCTACGTGGCGTTGGCCGAAGCTCTCGAATGCGAGCTGGTCACCGCCGACGTTCGGCTCGCCCAGGCGCCTGGACCGAGGTGTGCGATTACCGTCGTCCGACGGTGAGCACATCGATGTTGGCCGCAGCCGCCGTGTCCGTTTGCGAATCCACGTCAGACCGGCTTGGTCAGCTCGACGGTGTCGTTGCGGCTGCCTGAGTAGGCAAGGATCCGCCAGTAGTAGCCCGGCGTGTTGAGGAGTGGCGAGATCGAAGCTGTTGTCCGCTCTTTGGCGCGGAGCTGTCGATTTCGTCGCTTCCCGTTCGTCTCATGCTGTCATCCGGCGCTCGCCATCGACGCAGGTCGCGCTCACCCTGCGACGCTCGGCGGCATGACCACTGGCGAGATCGCCCGCGCCCCGCGGTCCTCGCGGTCGTCTACCCGATCTTCAACGAGGGCTATTCGGTCCCGCCCACCCGCGGCGACCTCGCGGCCGAGGCGCTGCGGCTCGGGCGGGCGCTCGCGGAGCTGATGCCCGACGAGCCGGAGGTGCACGGTCTGCTGGCGATGATGCTGCTGCATGACGCCCGCCGCGAGACGAGATATACGTCCACGCCCGCCCGCGACGTGGTCTTGCTCGCCGACCAGGACCACTCGCTCCGGGACACAGCGCAGGCCTATGTTCTGCAGGCTGCGATCGCTTCCCTGCATGCCGACGAGCCGCGCGACTGGCCCCGCGGCCGGGCTGGCGTAGGGTGAGGTGCGGTGTCGGGTCCGCTGACCGGGCAGGTGGCTCTCGTCGCGGGCGCGACGCGGGGTGCCGGGCGGGGCACGGCGGTCGCGCTGGGGGAGGCGGGCGCGACGGTCTATTGCACCGGTCGCACGACCACGACGCGGCGTTCGGAGTACGACCGACCGGAGGCGATCGAGGGGACGGCCGAGCTCGTCGATGGCGCCGGCGGCGAGGGGATCGCAGTCGAGGTCGACCACCTGCAGCCGGCACAGGTCGAGGCGCTCGTCCAGCGCATCGACGCCGAACGGGGCCGCCTGGATGTGCTGGTCAACGACATCTGGGGCGGCGAGCTGCTGGCGCAGTGGGACACGCCGGTATGGGAGCACGACCTCGACGGCGGTCTGCGGATGCTGCGCCTGGCGATCGACACGCATCTGATCACCAGCCATTTCGCGCTGGCGTTGCTCATCCGCCAGCCGGGCGGCCTGGTCGTCGAGATGACCGACGGCACGCTGGAGTACAACGCCGAGCACTTCCGGCTCTCGGTGTTCTATGACCTGGCCAAGACGGCGGTCCTCCGGCTCGCCTTCGCACAGAGCAGCGAGCTCGCCCCGCACGGCTGCACCGCCGTGGCGCTGACGCCGGGCTGGATGCGCTCGGAGATGATGCTCGACCACTACGGGGTCACCGAAGCCACGTGGCGCGACGCCGTGGGCGGGAACCCGCACTTCACCGCGATCTCCGAGAGCCCGCGCTTCGTAGGTCGCGCGGTCGCCGCCCTCGCGGCCGACCCGCAGGTGCACCGTCGCAGCGGCGGTTCGTTCTCCTCCGGCGGCCTCGCGCGCGAGTATGGCTTCACCGATCTCGACGGCTCCCAACCCGACTGCTGGCGCTACATGGTCGAAGTCCAGGACGCGGGCCGCCCGGCGGACCCAACCGGCTACCGCTGAAACGAAGCGCTCGGCGGCGCGGCTGGC
>JALZJA010000334.1 GCA_030860005.1 Actinomycetota bacterium | reverse complement strand
TCGCTGCGCGGCGTCGCGAGCGCCGCGATCAACGGCAACGGCGCGCTCGTGCGCTCGCGCACGCAGACGCTCGGCGCGATCGGCGCGCTCGTGCTGCTCGCGCTCGTGCTGGCGCACGCGGTCATCCCCTACCCGGCGGAGATCACGACGGCGGCCGCGGGCTACGTGTACGGCTTCGGGCTCGGCCTCGGGCTGATGATGCTCAGCTGGTTTCTCACCGCGTTGCTCGCCTACGAGCTCGCGCGCGGACCGGGCCGTCAGATCACGCGGCGCGTCATCGGCGCGAGGCGGCTGGCGGCCGCGGAGCGATTCGTCGAGCGCGGCGGAGCGACCGGGCTGATCGCCTCGCGCTTCCTCCCGCTGATCCCGTTCAACGCCGTCTGCTACGCCGCCGGGATCACAGGCGTCGCGCGTCCGCGCTACGCCTGGACGACACTCGTCGGCATCGCGCCGTTCTGCATCGTCGTGACGTACCTCGGCAGCCGGCTGCAGACCGTCAGCCTGACGGACTGGCGGCTGTGGGCCGTCGTCGCCGGGCTGCTGGCACTGCTGTTCGCGGCGCACCGGCTCGTGCCCACGCCGGCGGCCTGAGGGCCGTCCGGCGCGAGCGCGAGGGGGCGACAGGCTCAGCGGCCCCCGCGAGCCTTGTTGCGCTTGCGGATTCGCAGCCAGCGCTTGATGAGAGCGAGCATCAGGCAGCCTCCAGTCGGTCTTCGAACGCCTTGAGCTGGGCGGAGATCTCGGCGGGCAGGTCGTCGCCGAACTTCGCCAGGAACTCGTGCACCTGCGGCAACTGCGCCTTGAATGCCTCGGGGTCGACGGCGACCACCTGCTCGAGGTCCTCCGCTGAGATGTCCAGGCCCTCGACGTTCAGCTCGCCCGGCCCCGGCACGATCCCGACCGCGGTCTCGACGCCCTGCGCGGTACCCGCGCAGCGCTCGAAGATCCATGCCAGCACACGCGAGTTCTCGCCGAAGCCCGGCCACATGAAGCGACCCGTCTCCGGGTCCTTGCGAAACCAGTTGACGTAGAACAGCTTGGGCAGGACGGCGCCCTCGCGCGCGCCGATGTCGAGCCAGTTCTGGAAGTACTCGGCCATGTTGTAGCCACAGAACGGCAGCATCGCGAACGGGTCGAAGCGCAGCTGGCCTACGCCACCGGCCGCCGCAGCGGTCATCTCCGAGCTCATCGTCGCGCCCAGGAAGACGCCGTGGTTCCAGTCGAAGGACTCCGTGACGAGCGGCACAACCGTCGCCCGGCGCCCACCGAAGATCATCGCGTCGACCGCAACGCCCTTGGGGTCCTCCCACTCCGGCGCGATCGCCGGATCCTGCGCGGCGGGAGCCGTGAAGCGCCCATTGGGATGCGCCGCCGGCGTCTCGGAGTCGGGCGTCCAGTCGTTGCCCTTCCAGTCGATCAGGTGATCGGGCTTGTCCTCTGTCATGCCCTCCCACCACACGTCGCCGTCGTCGGTCAGGCCGACGTTGGCGAAGAGCGTGTTGCGCTCGACCGTCGCCATCGCGTTGGGGTTCGTCTTCTCACCGGTGCCAGGCGCCACGCCGAAGAAGCCCGACTCGGGGTTGATCGCGTACAGGCGGCCGTCATCGCCGAACTTCATCCAGGCGATGTCGTCGCCGATCGTCTCGACCGTCCAGCCCCCGATTGTCGGGATCAGCATGGCGAGGTTCGTCTTGCCGCAGGCGCTCGGAAAGGCGCCCGTGACGACCTTGACCTCGCCCTCGGGCGAGGTGAGCTTGAGGATGAGCATGTGCTCGGCCATCCAGCCCTCGTCGCGCGCCATCTTGGAGGCGATCCGCAGCGCGAAGCACTTCTTGCCGAGCAGGGCGTTACCGCCGTAGCCCGAGCCGAAGGACCAGATCTCGCGCGTCTCGGGGTAGTGGACGATGTACTTGTTCTCGGCGTTGCACGGCCACGGAACGTCCTGCTCACCTTCGGCCAGCGGCGCGCCGACGGAGTGCACGCAGGGAACGAACTCGCCATCCTCGCCAAGCACGTCCAGCGTGCCGGCGCCGACGCGGGTCATGATCATCATGTTCACCGCGACGCAGGCGGAGTCGGTCAGCTCGACGCCGATGTGCGCGATCGGCGAGCCGAGCGGGCCCATCGAGAACGGCAGGACATACATCGTCCGGCCCTCCATCGAGCCGTCGAAGAGGCCGTTGAGCTTCTCGCGCATCTGCACCGGATCGGTCCAGTTGTTCGTCGGGCCCGCGTCGTGCTCGGTCTGCGTGCAGATGAACGTGCGGTCCTCGACACGCGCGACGTCACCCGGGTCCGAGCGCGCGAGGTAGGAGCTTGGGCGCTTGGCCTCGGCGAGCTTCGTGAACGTTCCGGCGTCGACGAGCAGCTGGGTCAGGCGGTCGTACTCTTCTGCGGAGCCGTCGCACCAGTGGATGTCCTTCGGCTTCGTCAGGGCGGCGATCTCTTCGACCCACTGGCTCAGCTTCTGGTGCTTCGTCGGGACGGTCGTCGCACTCACTCTTCGCTCCTCGCTCGGCTCCTTGTCGAACGATTGTCGCGCAAGTCGACTTCACGCGCGTGTCCGTCTTGTGGACAAGACTGTTCACTTGGCCCCCCGCCGCAACTTTGGCCCCCGAGGCCGGGTCGGTAACGCAGACACGCAGTCCCGTACACGACCTCAGGGGGTCTCATGATGGACGACGCAACTCCGCGCGACCAGTCCAGCCCGCGCAAATCTCACCGCTCGCCGCGCACCCGTTCGGTGCTCGCCGCGACGGGCATCCTGGTGATCGGCCTGACGCCGTTCGCAGTCGCCAAGAGCGGCGACTTCCTGCGCGAGGGCAAGCGCAACGGCACGACCACGAAGGAGACGGAGATCATCTCCCGCATCGCTGCCTCAGCAGGGCCGAAGGGGGGCTACTCCACCCGTCAGTCCAACCTCTCGTCGAGCGGCGGCGGCGCGATCTACGGCTGCCGCGCAAGCTCCGCGTCGACCAGCGATCCATGCCTGCGCAGCAACAACCTCTCCAGCGGTCGCGCGTTCGAGTTCAACTCGCTGAAGGGGCTCGTCGCCGGCGTCATCACCGTGGGCAGCGGCGGCGATACCAAGAAGCCGTTCGTGACCAACGCCACCGGCGTCGCCACCGGGCTGAACGCCGACCGCGTCGACGGCAGGAGCGCGCAGGAGATCGTCGGCGAAGCCCAGGCGCTGAACTCGTTCGCGCACGTCACCGCCGGCGGCAGCGCCGGCGCGACGCGGGGCGTGCCCTCCGGCGGCGTCACCAACCCCGCTGGCGCCGGCACCTACGCCGTCGTCTTCAGCGGCGACCAGAGCAGATGCGCGTTGTCGGCGACGGTCACCGGCGCCGACGCCGGACAGGCCACGGTGACACCGACCGTCGCCGCGGACAAGAAGACCACGGCGGTCGCCGTACGGACCTTCGACGGTGGCGGCACGGCCGCCGACCGCGGTTTCCACCTCACCGCGATCTGCTGAGCCATCCGTGAGCTGAAGGTCCTGAAGGCAAGGGGGCGCCTGTGATCAGGCGCCCCCTTGCGCTGAAACAGGTTTTCGGCCTCCGGTCATCGCAAGCGACGACCTCCGGACGACGTTACTCCGTGCCGTGCTCCTGGCGCGGCACGAGCACGAGCCGCGTGAACTCCGCAACGAGGACGCCGTCCTGGTTGCGCACGCGCGTCTGTACGCGCACCGTCCCGCGGTCGAGCTTCGACTTGGACTCCCGCTTCTCGAGCACCTCTGTCTCGCAGAACAGCGTGTCGCCATGGAAGACCGGCGCCGGGTGCTTGAGCTCCTCCGTGGAGAGGTTGGCGATCGCCTTGCCGCTGACGTCGGAGACGCTCATGCCGAGCGCGAGCGAGTAGACCATCGGACCGACGACGACGTTGCGGCCCTGCTGCGAGGCCTTCGCGTAGACATCGTTGACGTGCAGCGGATGGTGGTTCATCGTCAGCAGGCAGAAGAGGTGATCCTCGCTTTCGGTCACCGTCTTCGCCGGCCAGTGCTGGTAGACCGCGCCGACCTCGAACTCCTCGAGGTAGCGGCCGTATTGATGGGCGCCGGACGCCTCGCGCTCGGCCTGGTTGGTGGTGAAGTCGTCGCTCATCGGTCTCCTTGGGTCGAGCAGCATGCGGATCATGCCGAACGGCGGTAGGTTGGCGCGTGCACCTCCCCCGACTCCGGAGATCGGTCCCTTGCGCAACCCTCGAGCCTTCTTCCAGCCGCTGGCGATCGGCGCGCCCGATCCGCTGCACGAGATTCCCGTGACGCCGTCGCGGATGATCCACTTCCTCGACTTCTCCAACGAGAAGATGGTCACCAAGGCGCCCGACATCGCGCAGAAGGTCGACATCCTGCTCGGCAACCTCGAGGACGCCGTGCAGGTCGAGAACAAGGAAGCCGCGCGCCGGGGCCTCATCACGGTCGGCAGCGAGATGGACCTCGGCCAGACGGCGCTGTGGACGCGCGTCAACGCGCTGGAGTCGCCATGGATCCTCGATGACCTGACGCAGATCGTCACCGAGATCGGCGACAAGCTCAGCGTCGTCATGGTCCCCAAGGTCGAGGGCCCGTGGGACATCCATTACGTCGACCGCCTATTGGCCCAGCTCGAGGCGAAGGCCAAGGTCGAGCACCCGATCCTCATCCACGCGCTGCTCGAGACGTCGCTCGGCGTGTCGAACCTCGAGGAGATCGCGGCGGCGAGCCCGCGCATGCAGGGCATGAGCTTCGGCCCCGCCGACCTCGCCGCGAGCCGGCGCATGAAGACGACGCGCGTCGGCGGCGGCCATCCCGGTTACCGCGTCATCGAGGACCCGCATCCCGACGACCCCGAGGCACCGCGCGAGAGCGCCCAGCAAGACCTCTGGCACTACTCGATCGGGCGCATGGTCGACGCCTGCACCGCCGCGGGGCTGCTGCCCTTCTACGGGCCCTTCGGCGACATCGAGGACGTCGACGGCTGCAAGGTGCAGTTCCGCTCCGCGTTCCTCATGGGCTGCGTCGGCGCGTGGTCGCTGCATCCCGCGCAGATCGACATCGCCAAGAAGGTCTTCTCGCCCAATCCCGAGGAGGTGCTCTTCGCCAAGCGAGTCATCGAGGCGATCCCCGACGGCCAGGGCGTGCACATGCTCGAGGGCAAGATGCAAGACGACGCGACGTGGAAGCAGTGCCGCGTCATGGTCGACCTCGCCGAGATGCTCGCCAAGAAGGACCCGGAGCTCGCCGAGGCCTATGAGATGGAGGGCGCGACCGCCTGATCAGAGCCGCCGGAAGGGACATCTCGCGCATGAAGCCTTCAACCGCGAGGACCAGCTCCCGTAGGCGCACAGGATTGAAGCTCGATGCTCCGATAGGGTTCGCCGCCGCCAACAGAAGTCGCCCCAACGGCAGGTCAGGAGCAGATGCGCTTTTTCGAGTACGAGGCCCGCGAGATCGTCAAGCGGGCCGGCATCCCGGTCACCGACTTCGGCTTCACGAAGGACGCGGGCGAAGCCCGGCAGATCGCTGAGCGGATCGGCGGCCCCACAGTCATCAAATCCCAGGTGCTCACCGGCGGGCGCATGAAGGCGGGGGGTGTGAAGTTCGCCGACTCGCCGGAGGAGGCCGAGCAGCACGCGGCCGACATCCTCGAGCTCGAGATCGACGGGCACACCCCGCGCGGTGTTCTCGTGGACCCGAAGGCCGACGTCAAGCAGGAGTACTACGCCGGCGTCGTGTGGGACGGCATCGCCAAGAAGCCGGTGATCATCTTCAGCGACATGGGCGGCATCGACATCGAAGAGGTCGCCGAAGAGCATCCCGACCATGTCGGCCGGGTGCACGTCTCGAACGTCCTGCCGCTGAGCGACTTTCACGCGAAGGAGTGCATCGCCCAGACCGGCGTCACCGGCCGCGCGCTGCAGCAGCTCACGCCGATCGTCCGGGGCCTCGCGC
>JALZJA010000333.1 GCA_030860005.1 Actinomycetota bacterium | reverse complement strand
ACGCCAACCTCGGCGCGCTGCTGATGAGCAACGGCCTGCCCTACGACTCCGACGAGGGTCGCGCGATGGCCGGCGCCATCACCGCGCTGATGACCGGGCGCGCGTACCGCAAGTCGGCTGAGGTGTCCGCGGCGATGGGCCCGTACGACCGCTACGAGCTCAACCGCGAGCCGCACAACCACGTGATGCGCAAGCACCGCGACGCGGCGTGGAACCTCGACGGGGAGTTCGTGGAGGACCGCCTGCTCGCATCGGCGCGGCGCTCATGGGACGAGGCCGTCGAGCTCGGCGAGGAGCACGGCTACCGCAACGCGCAGGCCACGGTGCTCGCCCCCACGGGGACGATCTCGTTCCTCATGGACTGCGACACCACGGGCATCGAGCCCGACTTCTCGCTGGTCAAGTTCAAGGAGCTGGTGGGCGGCGGCAACATGACGATCGTCAACCAGACGGTGCCCAAGGCGCTGGAGACGCTCGGCTACACGCCGGAGCAGGTCCAGCAGATCGAGGCGCACATCAGCGAGCACGCCACGATCATCGGCGCTCCCGAGCTCGAGGCCGAGCACCTACCGGTGTTCGACGTGGCGGTCGGCGAGCGGGCCATCTCGCACATCGGCCACATCAAGATGATGGGCGCCGTCCAGCCGTTCATCAGCGGCGCGATCTCGAAGTGCGTCGTGGGAGACACCCTCGTGGCAAGTGAGCACGGACTGACCCGGATCGGCAGCCTGCGCAACGGTGAGCGCCCCGACTCCTTCCGGGACATGCGGCTCACCATCGCCTCGCTGGACGGTCGGCGAGCCACCGATGCGTTCTACTACGGCGGACGCAGGCCGGTGCGCGAGGCGGTGCTGCGTTCGGGGCACCGTGTGACCGGCACGCCCAACCACCTGGTGCTGACCTGCGATGACGGGCAGCTCGCTTGGCGCCGGCTCGACGAGTTGGAACCCGGCGATCAGGTCGCGACTCAGTACGGCGACGACCTCTGGGCCCCGGCTCCCGCGAGCTTCGCCGACTTTGTGCCCTCGCCGTCCTGGGGCTCCCAGAAGGTGATCGCGATTCCCGAGGCGATGACCGAGCGACTGGCCTTCGTGCTGGGCGCATACGCGGCTGAGGGCCACATCAGCCGAAGCACCCACACGGTGAAGATCAGCAACGCCGATGAGACCGTCATCGCCCGGCTGGTGGCCCTCATGACCGAGATCTTCGAGCGTGTCCCGAAGGTGGTTCGGCCGGTCGGTCGCTGCCCGTCGGTCGAGCTCTCCTCGAAGCGCCTCGTCGAGTTCCTCGACTACCTCGGATGCGGCAACGGAGCTGCGCACAAGCGGGTGCCCGACGCGATCCTGCGCTCCCCGCGCGCCATGGTGCTGCGCTTCATCGAGGGTCTATCGCTGGATGCCTACCTGACTACGACCGGGATGGCGAAGTGGGCGATCTGCGTCGACTCGCCGCGCCTGCTCGACGACCTGCAGGCGATCCTGACCAACCTCGGGATCGTGCACGGGCGCGTCTCGAAGTACAACGCGCCGTACGACAAGACGTTCGACGAGGTCTACGCCGCCGGACGGGAGGCTCAGCGGCTCGTCGGCATGATCGACTTCGCCGAGCCGCACAAGGCGCTGCGAGCGGCGGAGATCGCCTCGCGCCAGTACCACCAGACCACGGCTGACGTGGTCCCGGGCGTCTCGGGTCGCGAGCTCTACGAGCTGATCCCGGCGGGAACCAGCGGCCGCTCGGGAGCCGGCACGGGGCTCCGACAGCGCCATCGCCATCTCGTCGATCCGCGGACGACTGATGTGTCGCGTGAGTCGGTCGTGCGGCTGGCCGAGATTCCCGGCGTCGAGCTTCCCGAGTGGCTCCAGCAAGTCGTCGAGCGCAACCTGCACTTCAGTCCCGTGACGTCCGTGATCGACGCCGGCGAGCGCGAGGTCTTCGACATCTCGGTTCCCGGGACCCACGCGTTCGTCGCCAACGGCATTGTCAACCACAACACCGTGAACCTGCCCCAGGCCGCCACGGTCGAGGACATCGCCGACGCCTACCTGCAGGCGTGGCGGATGGGCGTCAAGGCGCTGGCCATCTACCGCGACGGCTCCAAGACCGCGCAGGCGCTGCGCACCGAGGCCCACGACGTCCAGGGCGCAGCCGAGGACGGCGCCTTCACCCAGGAGCAGGTCGACACCCTCATCGCCCAGGCGGTCGACGCCGCGGTGGCCGAGACAGCGGTGGCCGCGCGCGAGGAGGGCCGCTCGGAGGCGCTGCGCGCCGCCGGCCCGGCCCGTAAGCGCATGCCCCGCGAGCGCCAGTCGATCACCCACAAGTTCTCGATCGCCGGCCACGAGGGCTACATCACCGCCGGCATGTACGACGACGGCTCGCTGGGCGAGATCTTCCTCACCGACATCGGCAAGGAGGGCTCGAC